>CAZLWZ010000138.1:0-5428 GCA_964563275.1 uncultured Flavobacterium sp. | reverse complement strand
TGTTCAACTGGCGCAAGACGAACGATGCCGTGCATTTCGGCAAAATGAAGCATTACATTCCGGATGACAATGTTTATGTGTATTTCCGCGAAAGCGAAAAAAATACTGTGATGGTCATCATCAACAACAACGATTCGGCGCGCACAATTACGACCGAACGTTTTGCCGAAAGCATCAAAAGCCATAAAACCGGATTCGAGGTGCTTTCAAAAGCAACGCTAAACTTAAACAAACTCACTATCGACGCAAAATCGGCGTTGATTTTAGAATTAAAATAAGGAGCTTTTTCCCGCTCTCGCCTTTATCTTTTTACGCGCCTCCCTGCGGTCGGCGCCTAAAAAGGATACCGGCTCTATCGGGGCTAAAACCATTGCCATGAAACAACTTTTTACCTTCGCATTTATATTCTTTGTCACGATTGTATCGGCCCAAAACCCCGACCGGAAATATATCGCCCACAATTTGCAGAATGACATCCTGGAAATAAAAACCTCCGACGGCGACTACCGAATAAAGTTCTACACGCCCGATATCGTCGAAACGACATTTGTTCCCGAAGGTGAACATTTCAAAGCCGAATCGCATGCAGTGGTTCTACAACCTCAAAACATATCTGCTCAATTGCAGGAGTCGAGCATTGCGTTAAATTTTATCAGCTCCGGACTTGAAGTCCGCTTCCAGAAATCGCCACTCAAACTGACTTACATCTACAAAAACAAAGTCCTGCTCTCCGAGAAAAACGGCTACACAAAACGCGATTCCACCGAAACAATCGATTTTAATTTAACTGATTCTGAAGTCTTATACGGTGGCGGCGCGCGTGTCCTGGGGATGAACCGCCGCGGCAACCGATTACAATTATATAACCGCGCCCATTACGGCTATGAAACACGTTCAGAACTGATGAACTTCACCATGCCGATCGTGATGTCGTCAAACCTGTATGCGGTTCATTTTGACAATGCGCCAATCGGCTATCTCGATCTCGACAGCCAGCAAAACAATACGCTGACTTACGAAACGATATCGGGAAGAAAAACATATCAGGTTGTCGCAGGAGAAACCTGGAAAGACATTGTTTCTAATTATACATTACTGACCGGCCGTCAACCAATGCCGCCGCGCTGGGCGTTCGGGAATTTCGCAAGCCGTTTTGGCTATCATTCGCAGACAGAAACCGAAATGACAATCAAAAAATTCCGCGACGAGAAAATTCCGGTTGATGCAGTAATCCTCGATTTATATTGGTTTGGAAAAGAAGTTCAGGGAACAATGGGAAATCTTGAAGTTTTCCGTGACAGTTTCCCCGAATTTGAAAAGATGATCGCAAATTTTAAAGCCGACGGCATCAAAACCATCCCGGTAACCGAACCGTTTATATTGACAACGTCGAACCGTTGGAACGAAGCCGTCGAAAAGAAAATCCTGGCCACCGATTCAGTCGGCAACCCGTTTACATACGATTTCTATTTTGGCAACACCGGACTGATCGATATTTTCAAACCCGAAGGCCGCAACTGGTTTTGGAACATTTATAAAGATTTGGCAGAAAAAGGCGTCGCCGGAATCTGGGGCGATCTTGGCGAACCCGAAGTCCATCCATCGGCATTGCGCCATGCGACAGGAACCGCCGATGAAGTTCACAACATTTACGGCCATAATTGGGCGAAACTCATCTTTGACGGTTACAAAAAAGAATTCCCGAACCAGCGACCGTTTATATTGATGCGCTCGGGCTATTCAGGTTCGCAACGATACGGCATGATTCCGTGGAGCGGCGATGTCAACAGGACATGGGGCGGACTATCGGGCCAGCCTGAAATTTCTTTGCAGATGGGAATGCAGGGAATGGCTTATATGCATTCTGATTTAGGCGGATTTGCAGGTGCGAACTTAGACGACGAACTATATGTCCGATGGTTGCAATACGGCGTTTTCCAGCCGATCTTCCGTCCGCATGCGCAGGAAGATGTGCCGTCGGAACCGGTTTTCAAAAGCGATAAAGCGAAAAATCTGGCGAGAAAAGCAATCGAACTTCGCTATAGAATGTTACCTTATAATTACACTCTGGCATTCGAAAATAATCAGCAAGGAACGCCATTGATGCGGCCGCTATTTTTTGACGAGCCACAAAATAATCGAGCACAGCTCAATTCATCGAGCTATTTATGGGGCAACGAGCTTTTAGTCACGCCAATTATTGAAGCCGGCGCAAAATCGGTCGTCGTATCATTCCCATCTGATAATAATTGGTACGACTTTTACGCGGGCGAAAAACACGCTGGCGGTGTCACAAAAAATATTGCAACATCAGAAGAAAACCTTCCGGTTTTCGTTCGCGGCGGCGCGTTCATTCCGCTGGCAAACCTGGTCCAGACTACCGACAATTATTCGCTTGAAAATTTTGAACTTCATTTTTATTATGATGCCAGCGTTGCTTCGAGTTCGGGAAAGCTCTATCACGACGACGGACTCACACCTGATTCGTATGAAAAGGGATTATATGAATTGTTGTGTTTTGGCAGTAAAATTCAGGAAAACCGGCTCACGATTTCACTCGAAAATAACGCGGGCGAGAAATCAAAACCGGCCGACAGAACGGTTCGATTAGTGATCCATAATATCGAATCGAAACCGAAAAACGTTTATACAAACGGTAAAAAGCAGAAATTCCAATATGATAAAAAGCAAAATACGGTTGAAATTCACGTACTTTGGGAAAATCGAACATCAAAATATATAAACATCCAATTAGTTAAATGATGAGAAAATACCTACTGGCACTCTGCGTTTTAATTGCTTTACCTACATTATCAAAGGCGCAGAATACTAAAAATACATTTGTCTGGGATGCTGCTAATGTCTATTTCCTTCTAACCGATCGTTTCAACAACGGCGATAAAACAAACGATATAAATTTCGGACGTACCGAAACGCCGGCACCTCTTCGCGGATTTCAGGGCGGTGATATTCGGGGAATAATCCAAAAAATTGACGAGGGCTATTTCGACCGACTGGGCGTCAACGCGATCTGGTTCACGCCGGTGCTTGAACAAATTCATGGCGGAGTCGATGAAGGCACCGGATTATCATTCGGTTTTCACGGGTACTGGACACGCGACTGGACGGCATTGGATCCAAACTTCGGCACCGAAAAAGACCTTGCCGAACTTGTAAATAAGGCACACTCACGCGGCATCCGAATCATTATGGACGCGGTGATAAACCACACCGGTCCGGTCACTGAAAAAGACCCTGTTTGGCCGTCTGAATGGGTACGCACCGGGCCGCAGTGCGACTATAAAAACTACGAAGGCAACATCACATGTACCCTGGTGGCCAATCTTCCCGACATCAAAACTGAGAGTAATGAAGCCGTTGAGCTTCCACCAGCTCTGGTCGCAAAATGGAAATCGGAAGGTCGTTACGAATCGGAAATGAAAAGTCTGGATGAATTTTTCACCCGCACCGGTTACCCGCGAGCACCGCGTTTCTACATCATCAAGTGGCTTACCGATTACATCGCCAAATACGGGATCGATGCCTACCGTGCCGACACTGTAAAACACACCGAAGAAAATGTGTGGGGCGAATTTAAATCGCAGTGTAATTATGCTTTTCAGCAATGGAAGAAAAACAATCCGAAAAGCGTTCTAAATGACGACGAATTTTACCTGATTGCTGAAGTTTACAATTACGGGATCAGTTCGGGAACCGATTTCGATTTTGGCGACCGAAAGGTAAATTATTATGAAAATGGCTTTAACAGCATGATCAACTTCGAATTCAAGTATGATGCTCAGAAAGATTACGAAACGATTTTTACTAAATATTCCTCCAAACTCAACAATGAACTCGAATATTATGCGGTAATGAACTATCTGTCGTCGCATGATGACGGATCACCATTTGATGCAACAAGGCAAAAGCCAATTGAAAGCGCCACCAAACTTTTGTTGTCACCGGGGATGTCACAGATTTATTACGGTGACGAATCGGGAAGATTGCTTGTCGCCGACGAGGCTCAGGGCGATGCGAAACTTCGAACATTTATGAATTGGGATGCCATTGCGAACAATCCTGATACTAAGAAAATCCTCGAACACTGGCAAAAACTGGGTCAGTTTAGAAAAAATCATCCTGCAGTTGGTGCCGGAGTCCACACACGAATTCGCCATAAACCATACGTTTTTAGTCGGGGTTATGATGATGGCGCTGTAAGCGACCGCGTAATCATCGCATTGGATCTTCCAAAAGGACCCAAAGAAATTCCGGTTGCCTCACTATTTAAAACGGGAACAAAACTGCGCGACGCATATTCGGGCAAAGAAGTGACCGTCCGACGTGACCGCGTTGAAATCGATACTGAATTTGACATAGTCATGCTCGAAAAGCTTTAATCTATTACCCGTACCTTTGCGGAAATTTGTTTAGGATGATGATTATCGGACATCGCGGTGCGCGCGGCCATTCGCCTGAGAACACTATCGAATCGTTTCAAAAAGCGATTCTTATGAATGTTGACGGAATCGAATTCGATGTGCACCTAAGCGCCGACGGAGAAATTGTCGTGATCCATGATGAAACTCTTGACCGAACAACATCCGGAAAAGGGTTTGTAAAAGATTTTACACTGCAGCAATTAAATGCATTGCAAATCGATCACAACCACAAAATTCCGACTCTTTCACAGGTTTTTGATTTAAGTGAAAATGTTCTGATGAACGTCGAGTTAAAAGTGTCGGAAACTGCAAAGCCGGTTGTAAGACTGATAGAAAAATATGTAGCCGGGCACAATCGAAATTACAAGCAATTTTTGGTTTCGTCATTCAACTGGAATGCATTGCAACAGGTCCGCGAGTTAAATCCCGATATTCAGCTGGGCGTACTGACACATACCGATCTCGAACTTGCTATCGGTTTCGCCGAACATATAAAAGCGGAGACGATCCATCCGCATTACCATTTATTGACACACGAAAACACGAGCCTAATGCAGCAAAAAGGATTTAAAGTCTTTGCGTGGACAGTCAATGAGCTCGAAGACATTTCGCTGGTCAAATCCTTTTCACCCGACGGAATTATCACCGATTTCCCTGAACGAATATGAAGAATTATGATATTATCATCGTTGGCGGTGGCGCAGCCGGATATTTCACGGCGATCAATATTGCTGAGAAACATCCGAAACTTAAAATCGCCATTCTTGAACGTGGAAAAGAAGTACTGACGAAGGTTCGTATTTCCGGCGGTGGCCGATGCAATGTTACGCATGCGTGCTTTGAACCTAACGAATTGGTCAAAAATTATCCGCGTGGCGAAAAAGAATTACGCGGACCTTTCCACAGTTTTGCGGCCGGTGATACGATCGAATGGTTTGAGCAGCGCGGAGTCGCTTTAAAAACTGAAGACGACGGAAGGATGTTCC
>CAZLWZ010000137.1:0-5436 GCA_964563275.1 uncultured Flavobacterium sp. | reverse complement strand
TTCGGTTAATTAAAGTGATGTGCGGATTCCGGGTATGTTTAACCAGGTTTTCGCAGGTATTTCGACCGATTTTACCGGTTCCGAAAAGTAAAATGTCTTTATTGCTGATATCGGGTACATTGCGGATGATATATTGTACCGATGCAAATGATACCGAGGTCGCGCCTGTGCTCAATCCGGTTTCGTTCTTAATTCGTTTGCTGGCTTGGATTACCGAGTTGATTAGCCGGTCCATGAATGCATTGATCAATCCAAAAGAGCGTGATTCTGTAGAACTGCTTTTAATCTGGCTGATGATTTCAAAGTCTCCAAGAATCTGACTGTCCAAACCGCTGCCCACACGAAACATATGGCTGACGGCTTCTTGGTTTTTATATACGAACGCTACCTTTTGGAACTCCTCAATAGTTCCACGGCTATTGTCGCAAAGTAATTTGATGAGTTGAAACGGATGTTCGGCAAAACCGTAGATTTCGGTCCTGTTGCATGTTGAAGTAACAATCAGGCTTTCAATACCTTCAGCCTTTGCCTGCGTAAGCAATTGCGTTTTTGCGGCATTGTCAAGACTAAACTTCCCTCTGATCTCTGCATCGGCCTTTTTGTAACTAAGGCCAACCACGTAAAAATAGTGATGCTTCGAGATGTTGCTGTTTTCCATATTATTGAATACGCTTCCTAATAATCCGACAAAATTATCATTATAGGTTTTAAAAATATAACGCTCAAGGGACTATTTGTGTCGTTACGGGAATATTTGCTCCTAAATAGCACAATCACAGTAAAAACATTTAAATTTGCAGCATTTATAGGCACTGCCAACATCCTTATGTAGATTAATTCTAAATAAAGTAGGCTGGTTTTGCAAAGTAAGATAACCTAAAAAATATCGCTATGGGTTCTCACGAACTAGTAAAGATTGAAGACGATTTTATTCTGATCAGATTTCAAAACGACGGTCCGGAAGTTTATCGCGCACAACGGGAAGTCAGTACCGGAATGATCCAATTTCACTTCGGAATCAAAGGCAAGGCAAAATTTATTTTTAACCAGGGCAATTATGCGCTTGACCTGAATGAAGAGAAGTCGTTGCTGCTGTACAATCCGCAGAAAGAACTACCGCTAAATTTAGAACTCGCGCCGAACTCATGGGTGATATCATTAATGGTGTCGATCAAAAAATTCCATGCGATGTTTTCTACCGAGGCCGATTACATTCCGTTTTTAAGTGCCGGAAATCAGGATAAAAAGTATTATAACGAAGGGAATATCAGTCCGTCGATGGCGATCGTGCTGAGCCAATTGTTCCACTATAATTTGCATCCGTCAATAAAAAACCTGTATTATAAAGGCAAGGGCTACGAACTGCTGAGTTTGTATTTCAACCGCACCGAAGATCCCGACGCTGAGCAATGCCCGTTTCTGATCGATGAGGAAAACGTATTAAAAATTCGCAAAGCAAAAGACATCATTATCGCCAATATGGCCGAGCCGCCAGGATTACAGGAACTAGCGGATAAAGTCGGTTTAAATTTAAAGAAACTAAAAATGGGTTTTAAGCAAATCTATGGCGATTCGGTTTACAGCTTTTTGTTTGATTACAAAATGGAGTTCGCCCGAAAACTGCTCGAAGAAGGAAACCACAACGTCAATGAAGTCGGTTTAAAAATCGGCTACAGCACCGCCAGTCACTTCATCGCGGCATTCAAGAAAAAATTTGCCACGACGCCAAAGAAATATCTGATGTCAATCAGCCAAAACTAACCTAATTTTTTGTTAACCGCACCTGCGAAAAAATTCAAATACTTACATTTAATAACCCGAATAAATACCGATGAAAGGAGTTCTCTTAGTCAATCTGGGCTCGCCCGAAAGTCCGGATCCGGCCGACGTAAAACCGTATCTTGACGAATTTTTAATGGACAAATATGTAATCGATGTACCATTCCTGCTGCGTGCATTGCTCGTACGCGGAATCATCCTTCGCAAACGTCCCGAAAAATCGGGTGAGGCTTATAGAAAAATCTGGTGGGAAGAAGGTTCGCCGTTGATTATCCTGTCGCAACGAATGCATGAAAAGGTAAAAAAGCAGGTTGAGATTCCAATTTCACTCGGAATGCGATATGGCAAACCTTCGATTTATGACGGACTGAAAGAATTGCACGATCAGGGCGTTACCGATGTGCTGCTTTTTCCATTATACCCGCAGCACGCGATGGCGTCAACGGTTACCGTAAACGTCAAAGCCGAAGAAATGCGCAAAAAACATTTTCCCGATATGAAGATGGAGATCGTTCCGGCATTTTATAACAAACCGGATTATATCAAAGCGCTGGCAGATTCGATGGCGCACGCATTAAAAGATTTTGAATACGACCATTTGTTGTTTTCGTACCATGGTATTCCGGAACGGCATATACGCAAGACCGATGTGACAAAATCGCATTGTAAAATCGATCGTTCGTGTTGTGTTACTCCATCGCCGGCACACGAATTTTGCTATCGGCACCAATGTTTCGAAACGACCCGACAAGTAGTTGAATATTTAAATATCCCTGAGGGAAAGTACAGTGAGACTTTCCAATCGCGGCTGGCCGGCGACAAGTGGCTCGAGCCATATACCGATGTAGAAATCAATAAAATGCCCGGAAAAGGAATTAAGAAACTTGCTGTCGTTACTCCGGCGTTTGTTGCCGACTGTCTTGAGACATTGGAAGAAATCGCCATGGAAGCAAATCATCAGTTTAAGGAACATGGTGGTGAAGAATTTCTTGCCATTCCGTGTTTGAACGACGACGACCAATGGACTTCTACAATGGCTTCGTGGCTGAACGAATGGGCGGCGAAAAATTAAATTTATGTCAGTCCCAACCGAAGAAGATTTAGGCCGCCAGAACATCCCGAAACTGTTGCGAAAACAGGCGATTCCGGCTTCTATCGGTATATTGTTCATGACTGTCAACATACTTATTGACACCATTTTTGTGGGTCGGTGGATCGGTTCACTCGCCATCGCCGCATTGACTGTCGTAATGCCAATTGCCTTTTTGATTGCTGCAATCGGGTTGGCGATCGGAATTGGCGGAAGTTCGGTTTTGTCGCGGGCATACGGTGCCAGGGATCTTGATCTGTCACATCGCACATTTGCACATCAATTGATGATGACCGGCGGGTTTTCTATACTTCTTGTCGCGGTCGGATATTTTTTTCAGGACGAAGTGCTTATTTTGTTTGGTGCAAAAGGCGAAATATTAGCTCCTGCCCGCGAATTTTTTCTGCCAATTTTACTTGCGGCGCCTCTGCAGGCATTTTGCTCTATGGGAAATTCGGTGATTCGTGCCGAGGATAAGGCCAAGGTCGCTATGTCGGCTACAATAGTCGCATCGGTCGGAAATATTGTACTGGATATTTTATTCATCAAAGTATTTGGCTGGGGGATTTTCGGCGCAGCATTGGCGACCGCCATGTCATTTTTATTATGTTTCCTCTTCATACTGTGGTTTTTCATTTTCAAAAGCCGACTTCGTCTTCGTATGTCCGATTTTAAACCACGGTTGCCGATATTTTCGGAAATCACGGCGCTGAGTGCCACAACATTCTCGCGTCATGGGGTTATTAGTATTCTGGCGATCCTGTTAAACCACACGCTGTTCTCGCACGGAGGTGAACATGCTGTTACTGTTTACGGTATTATCAGCCGGATGCTTATGTTTGCGTTGTTCCCGGTAATTGGCATTGCCCAGGGATTCCTTCCGATTGCGGGATATAATTATGGAGCCGAGAATTTTGACCGCGTGAGGGAAACGATTAAGGTGTCGATCAAATGGGCGGGGATATTTGCGATTGGCATCTATACGTTAATTCTGATATTCGCCGAACAGATCGTTGGTGCCTTTACCGATGATCCAGAAGTGCTTCGCGACACGCCATCGGCACTTCGGTGGGTCTTTGCGGCATCACCCGTCATCGCCATCCAACTTATAGGTGCGGGATATTTTCAGGCCGCCGGCAAAGCATTAAAAGCATTGTTACTAACGTTGAGCAAACAAGGGTTCTTTCTGATTCCGCTTATTCTGATTTTACCCGATTATTTTGGTATTTTTGGAGTGTGGGTATCTTTTCCGATAGCCGATATCCTGGCAACAGTGGTCACAGGTATTTTTCTGAAAAACGAAATGAACAAATTCTCTAAACCTGATGGAATATTATAATTACCTGAAATCGCTTCACCTGATTTTCGTGATAACGTGGTTTGCCGGCCTTTTTTATATTGTCAGGTTATTCGTGTACCAGATCGAAGCCGCATCGAAGCCATCACCGGAAAAGGAAATTTTGCAGGCCCAGTACAAGATCATGACACGCCGGCTTTGGTACATCATCACCTGGCCCTCGGCGATCCTGACCAGTATTTTTGCGTTCTGGATGCTGTTTTTTACCGATGCCGGTGCTGTCTGGCTGCAGCAACCCTGGATGCATGTAAAACTCGGCTTTGTTTTCTTGCTTTATCTGTATCATATAAGGTGCCATCAGATTTACCTGCAGCTTCAAAACGACGAAATAAAATATAGCTCCAATTTTATGCGATTGTGGAACGAGGGTGCAACTTTAATTTTGTTTTCGGTGGTTTTCCTTGTGATTTTAAAAAATGCTATCAATTGGATTTATGGCGTAATCGGACTTATCCTGTTTTCACTTATGCTCATGATAGGGTTTAAAATCTACCAACGTTTCAGAAACAAAAACGGCTAGTTATGAGTATGAAATTCAAGTTATCGATGCTTTCATTGCGGGTCAGGATTTTCCTGTCGATGATTGTACTGATACTTGTTTCATCCATTCTACTTGCTTCAATCTCAATCGTCCAGTTCAAAAACGAAGCGCGGGAATATCATATGGAGCGGCTGGAGACGAAAGAGGACGCGATAAAAGAACACATAGCGTACATATTATCGACGACGACTTATCCGCTGACAACCGAAAATCTGCCATTGATATTTAAAGATCCAATACACGAATTGTCGGACATCCACAACCTCGAAATCAACATCTATGATCTCGACGGAAAATTACTGAAATCATCCAAAGCGTCTTTTGCGATCGACAGTGTTGCGCCTCCGATTGAACCATACGTTACTAAACTGGTACAGTCGTCAATTGATAAAAGATATGTCGATATAAAGAGTAAAGGCGGCCGCAAACACCGATCGTCATACAGCCAGATCAAAGACGACAGGTTTAAACCAATAGGCATATTAAATATTCCGTATGTCGAAGACGATAATTATTACCAAACCGAATTAAAAAATTTTCTGATCCGCCTGAGTCAGGTCTATACATTTACTTTATTGATCGCTTTTGCACTGGCATATTTTCTTTCAACCTATATCACACACTCACTAAATACGATATCCTATAAAATAAACGAGACAAGCCTGAATC
>CAZLWZ010000136.1:0-5464 GCA_964563275.1 uncultured Flavobacterium sp. | reverse complement strand
ATTAATCGGAATTAACGCCGGGATTGTAAAAACTGTGGTGGGAAACGTATTGGAGCATTCACCAAATACGATAGTAGTAGTTGTTTCAAACCCTATGGACACAATGACGTATCTTGCGTTAAAAGCTACAGGCTTGCCTAAGAACCGGATTATCGGAATGGGCGGTGCTTTAGACAGTTCCCGGTTCAAATATTATCTGTCAACGGCCCTAAATAAGCCTTCAAACGATGTTTCAGCGATGGTTATTGGTGGTCATGGCGATACGACAATGATTCCGCTAACCCGATTAGCATCGTATAACGGAATTCCGGTTTCCGAGTTCCTGTCGCAGGAACAGCTTGAGAAAGTTGCCGCCGATACAATGGTGGGCGGTGCGACACTTACCGGACTTTTAGGAACTTCTGCATGGTATGCACCTGGAGCATCTGTTGCTTATTTAGTTGATAGTATTTTGAACGATCAGAGAAAGATGATCGCATGTTCAGTAATGCTTGAAGGCGAGTACGGTCAAAGTGATATCTGCATTGGCGTTCCGTGCATAATTGGTAAAAACGGAATCGAGGAGATCCTGGATATCACGCTGGATGACAAAGAAAAATCCCTGTTTGCCAAGAGTGCCGAAGCGGTGCGGAACATGAACGCCGACCTGAAATCGGTGTTGGCGTAACATCTCCTTAAAATATTAAAAAGGCTGCATCAAGTGCAGTCTTTTTTTTAAGAATAATTAAGAAATAATTGGTTAATCATAGTCTTAATTATATATTTGCACGTTTCCGAAAACTGCCTTGGTCAAAACGTGCTCGTAAGTGGCGTAAACACAGGGTTTTGACGACAAAAACACTGCGCAATAGCAAGAAAATCAAACAACGAATTAATTAATTTTTAGTAATAATGCAGAATAGAGGACTAGTTAAATTTTTCGCAATTTTATTTGCGTTGGTAAGTATTTACCAACTTTCGTTCACCTTCGTGGCTAACAAAATAGAAGAAGATGCCAAGAAATTTGCTGACGGTGACCCATTAAAGGAAGTAAGGTACCTCGATTCTATAGGCAAGGTCAAAGTGTATGACCTTGGCTTTACCGATTTCACATACGATGAAGTAAAAGACAAGAAGATTAATAAAGGACTCGATCTTGAAGGAGGAATCAATGTTCAATTGCAAATCTCCGTTCGTGATATCATCAAAGGCTTAGCGAACAATACTAAGAACCCGGTTTTTAATCAGGCACTGGAACAAGCCACGAAAAACAGACAGGGGAACGAAGACTACGTAGATGTATTTTTCCGCGAATTTGAAAATATTTCTCAAGGCAATACCAAATTAGCATCACCCGATATTTTCGCGACGCGTACACTTGGCGAAGAAATCACTATCAACATGTCTAATGCCGATGTAGAAAAAGTGATCCGCAGGAAAGTAGAGGAATCTGTGGAGAGTGCTTTTGAGGTATTGCGTAAACGAATTGATAAATTCGGCGTCACACAGCCAAACATCCAAAAACTGGGACAATCTGGAAGGATACTTGTTGAGCTTCCTGGAGCGAAGGACGTAGACCGTATTTCGAACCTGTTGCAAAGTACTGCTCAATTAGAGTTTTGGGAAACGTATAAAATCGACGAACTTGGTCAGTTTCTGATGGCTGCTAATGAAGCGCTAAAGAATACTGAAACAACAGACGTGACGCGCGAAAGCACCACTGTTGCTACTGACACGATCGGATCGTTACTGACCGATACCGCAATAGATACGACTGCGACAGCAAGAAATCCTTTGTTCGACAAATTTATCGGACAAGCGGGAGGGCCAATCCTGGGGGTTGTAGCGCCAAAAGATACCGCAGTTATCAACAGCTACCTGAAGCGTCAGGACATCCGAAGCTTGCTGCCGGCCGATGCACGTTTTGCAAAATTTGTATGGGGAAAACCAACGACATTAACCGGAGAGAATAGCCAGAGGATTGATGCAGTAGAACTATACGCATTAAAAGGAGGCCGCGACAACCAACCGGCAATGAGCGGAGGCGTAGTAACAGACGCGAGTGATTCGTTTGATCAGATGGGACGACCATCGGTGTCAATGCAAATGAACGGTGCAGGAGCCCGCGCGTGGGAAGCTCTTACGAAAAAAGCTTACGAAGAACAGGGATACATAGCAATTGTACTCGACGATGTTGTATATTCGGCGCCAAGTGTTTCCAGCGGACCAATTTCAGGAGGACGCTCGGAGATCTCCGGTACCTTTGATGTTACTCAAACAAAAGACTTAGCTAACGTACTGCGTGCCGGTAAATTACCTGCAGCAGCTGAAATTGTACAAAAAGAAGTCGTGGGGCCTTCACTGGGCCAGGAAGCTATCGACAGCGGTACAACCTCGGCTTTGGTCGGACTTTTGCTGGTGTCACTTTGGATGCTCGTTTATTATGGGAAAGCAGGTTGGTATGCCAATCTGGCTCTTGCAGTAAACTTATTATTCCTTTTCGGTATACTTGCAAGCTTAGGTGCGGTGTTGACTTTGCCTGGTATTGCCGGTATCGTTTTGACTATGGGTACGGCAGTCGATGCGAATATCATTATTTATGAACGCGCTAAAGAGGAAATTCGCAGTGGCAAGACACTTGACGATGCTATTAAAGCTGCTTTCAGCTGGACCGGTGCCATGCGGTCTATCGTTGATGCGAACGTAACGACAATCCTTACGGGTGCGGTGTTATTCGTTTTAGGTACAGGGCCAATCAAAGGTTTCGCAACTACTTTGTTAATAGGTATCGTAACATCACTCTTCACAGCAATCTTTATTACAAGGATGTTGCTTAACATGAGCGTTGTCAAAGGAGGAAAACTATCCTTCGACACGGCCGTAACAAGGAATTGGTTCCGAAACTTTAATTTCGACTTCCTTAAGTACCGAAAAATTGCGTACGTCATTTCAAGCATAATCGTTATTGGAAGCCTTGTGTCGCTTTTCACGCTGGGTCTTAACGAAGGTGTAGACTTTAAGGGCGGACGAACATTCCAGGTGCGTTTTGACAAACCTGTATCGCCTGATGTTATTCGTACCGATTTATCACAGCCGGATGTATTCGGAAGCGCCGAGGCGAAAATATTTGGTGCCGACAATCAAATCAGGATTACAACTAAGTATAAAGTAGAGGAAGCAGGGCAGGAGGCAGATCTTGAGGTAAACCGTTTGCTATTCGAAAATCTTAAACAGCATTTTCCTGCCGATATGACCTATGACATGTTCGTGAATACCTATGAAGGAAAGGAACTCGGAATAATGCAGTCGTCAAAAGTAGGGCCGACGGTGGCTGATGATATTAGGACCGACTCATATTGGGCTGTTTTAGCGGCTATGACCATTGTTTTCCTTTACCTGATGTTGAGTTTCAGGAAATGGCAGTTCAGTCTTGCTGCAATTGCGGCGGTTGCTCATGATTCCATTTTTGTCCTGGGTGTTTATTCACTGTTGTGGCGATATATGCCTTTTAACATGGAAATGGATCAGCACTTCATTGCGGCGATTCTTACTGTAATTGGCTACTCGCTGAACGATACGGTAATCGTATTTGACAGGGTTCGTGAATATCTTGGTGGTCACGCCAAGGGCAAATTTAACAACATCGTAAATCAGGCTATTAATTCAACGTTGTCAAGGACGGTCAATACCTCGTTAACGGTGCTATTAGTATTGGCTATCATGTTTGTATTCGGGGGAGAGTCTATCCGCGGATTTATATTCGCCATGCTTATCGGTATTGCGGTAGGTACGTATTCTTCACTTTTTGTTGCGACACCAATTCTGTGCGACACGATTCCGGAATCTGAACACAAAAGAATCGAGGACATGCATAACGATCCTCAGCAATAATAGCAACGAAATTTTAATATAAGAAAGCCTGGCTCTACGCCGGGCTTTTTTTATCCTGCGGTACTACTGCCGATTTGCGCACTACACTGCCGATTGCAATCACTATGTAAGACTGAGGTGTACTGGCGAACCTGGCCAGCACAATACCGTTCTTTTGCTAAACGTGCGTACGCGCACCGCAGCTTGGTCCTTTGTGTAAGAAATCGGCGTTAAAATAATAGAGTTGTTCGCAATGGTAGGTCATGCGCATCTGCTGCGACTAGCATTCCGACGCATACTAGATGATGGAAAGTCGGTAGGCCTTCAGTAGACAAATTAGTGCCAATAGTTATCCTCGTACTGGTCGTTCGGAAAATAAAATAAAATAAAATCCGACCAAAATAAATGGGATGCTGAGCCACTGGCCGGTTGAAAACAATCCCAGGGCGCTTTCAAATCCACCCTGGCTTTCCTTGACAAACTCAACAATAAAACGTACAGTCCAGAGCAGGACGAGGAAGATACCAAATAAGAACCCGATACGTTCACGGAGGTCAGTTTTCCAATACATAAAGAAAAGGACGGCGAACACGATTATATAGCCAAAAGCTTCGTACAATTGTGCCGGATGCCTCGCCGGCACCTGCTCCAGTAGTGACGCGAATTGCGGATCAGTGCCAATTGCGCGATAGGCCGCTGCCGGATCCGAAATTCGTGTAGCCATAACAGCTTCGGTCGGCGAGAAGTGATCTCTTACGAATTTAATTCCGAAAGGTGATGTAGTCTTGAAGCCTATAATTTCAGAATTAAAGAAGTTTCCGAGGCGCACGAAAATAGCGCCACTTGCAACGGGAATGACCACGCGGTCCAAAACCCATAAAAGCGGGCGCTTCATTACTTTTTTACTAAAGAAGTACATGGTGATAATAATGGCAATCGCTGCGCCGTGGCTGGCCAGGCCCTGGAAACCGGTAAACTCAAATTCGGGTGTAAACCTGAATGGCAGCAAAATTTCTGAAGGATGATTGCGGAAATACTCCCAATCATAAAAAAAGACGTGACCTAATCGGGCGCCAAGCAACGTCGCAAAAACAGTCCATATAAAAAGTGTGTCTAGTTTTTCAATCGGCTCCTGCTCGCGATCGAAGATCTTCTTCATAATGTACCATCCTAAGCCGAACGCTACGATAAACATCAGACTGTAATAACGCACCATAAAAAATCCGAGATCGATTCCTTCACTAGGATTCCAGGTAATGAATAGAAAATTTGTCATTGTTTGTTTGTTGTTTGGTAAAAATAAAGAATTCCGATTAATAGCGGACAAATATCATTTTTTGTTTTGAGCAGTTTTTTTCTGCGGAACAGGGTCGTAGCCATGTCCGCCCCAGGGATGGCAACGTAAGATGCGGCGTACGCCCAGGTACGTGCCGTGTAAAAGTCCGTGGATTTGAAGCGCCTCCAGAAAGTATGCTGAGCAGGTTGGTTCAAACCGGCATGCGGCTGGGGTAAGAGGAGAGATTACGATCCGGTAGAATCGAATCAACAAAACAAGGGGGAATATCAGGACTTTTTTAAAACTCAATTTATGGTAAATGTAGTTTGATCCTTGCCG
>CAZLWZ010000135.1:0-5488 GCA_964563275.1 uncultured Flavobacterium sp. | reverse complement strand
ATCGATACCGGAATATATTTCACGGCCAGATAATAAAAAATACTCGTAAATCCCATTGATGTTCCGGCAATCATCAACTGCGTGATGTTCTTCCGCGAAGCATTTACGACATTACCGCGGTGCTTCCTTTTTTGGAATGCATTGATTAAAAGTACACCGATAAGCCCATAGATAAATTGCGAAGATGTGACTTCGGCGGTCGTAAATCCCTCACCATACGCCATTTTGACGAAGGTGGCGAGCATGCCATAGCTGGTGGCGCCCAGGCCAACATACAGCACGCCTTTCAGAACATTATTTTTAACGGTCATCTTTTGATTTTAAAGCGTGCAAAGGTAGCAAAAGGAATGACAATCGCCTTCTGCCAATGGGAAAGCCACTTTTGATCTAACGCTTCTTTAATCGCTTTTGAATTGCCTCAACAATTCGCTGTGTTGGCTGGCCTTTGCGGTCATTGATCGCAAAAACGAAATTATCGGCCATTATTTCCTCCGGATGAAGTATGTACTGGGTGTTTCGGCCTACCTGTTCGAAAAAGCCTTCGATTTCGTTCATGGAATATATGACCGGCATGCCGTGCCTAATTTCAGGTTGTTTTTTTGCATCGAGTTTCAGGAAACCGACATTTAAATATTTGAAGAACAGACCTCCTGAGTAGGGTTCATTAGAGTAAAGAACCATTATATAATTTGCCGTCCCGTCATTTTTCAGTGTGATGTAGCTGTCGGTTTGGGGCGCGTCTGGGTTTGTGATCCGTCGGTCGGCAATCGCTTCGGGATATTTTATTGGTTTCATCAATTTAAACCCGATGATACCATACATATCGCGCCTGAACTCGTTGTCATACCGCGACATCACGTGAAAGATTTCGTGGATCACCGTTTGCTTCAGCGAGTTGTCGGGATGCGCCAGAATATCACCCTTTAATACGATATAGTGTCCGCGAGTGTAGCCATTGGCACCGCCTTCCTCCAGTGCGGTGGTTTTTACGAAATATATTTCTGACGGTAAATTTAAATTAAAGCGCTGGGCAGAAACCGATTCGTCAATTTCGCGGAAGATGCGGTTTAATTTTTCCTTTTCCTCATCGGTCCATTCGAGAACCTGAGCAGAGATGAAGTCAAACAACTCTTGCTTGGTTCCATTGTTTTTTTGCAGCCTCGCGTCAATATCAAACTGGCTCCAGCTTTTGGTAAACAGGTCTTCGGTAAGAAGCAGTTGCCTTGCTTTTTCTGCCGAAGCAAATTTGGCTGTAGTCGCAATGTCACGTCCGAGGGCGCCGGTAGCAAAAGTCAGTACGGTTAACGTGGTAAAAAGGAATGTTTTCATTTGATAGTAACGGATGTTGTTGAACAATAGTGTGTTTAGGAGAAATCAATCTGAGACGTGTAAATATAAAAAAACCTGCAGACAAACATCTACAGGTTCAATTTTATGGAGCGTTACTTTTATTTGATCAGTTCGAAACTCCTCTTAACGAACGCTGTAAGGTCTTCACCCTTAAGCAGGTTTTGAGAAAGTTTCGCCAAATCGAGCGCCTGTTTTACCAAATGCTCCTGGTGCGTTTTATCTTCGGTATTCAGGATGCTGGTAGCCAGTTCCGAGTTGGTGTTCACCACGAGATTATACATCTCCGGCATATTGCTCATCCCGAACATCCCACCGCCGCCGCTTTGGCTCATCTCCTTCATCCTTCGCATAAATTCAGGTTGCGTAATGATAAAAGGCGAGGCATTACTGTCAAGCGCTTCGAGCTGCACCGAATACGAAGGTTTAGGGACTACCGCTTCAACCACATTTTTGAGTTTTTCTTTTTCATCATCAGACAACTTTGAAATGGCATTTTCCTCTTTTTTGATCAGGTTTTCCACATGATCCGAATCGACGCGAACGAAACTCAGGTTTTCATTATCGCTTTCAAGCTTCTGGATCAGGTGCGACACAATTGGCGAATCCAATAACAGTACTTCATACCCTTTTTCTTTTGCTGCGGCAATGTATCCGTGCTGCGCCTCTTTGTTTCCGGCATATAAAACGATCAGCTTTCCGTCTTTATCGGTTTGGTTTTCCTTAATTTTTTCCTTTAATTCCTCTAAGGTGAAGAATGTTTCATCGACGGTCGGATATAGGACAAAGGCGCCTGCTTTTTCGTAAAATTTCGGTTCCGATAACATTCCGTATTCAAGAACGATCTTGATGTCGTTCCATTTTTTCTCAAAATCTTCGCGATTTTCTGTAAATAACGATTTTAGTTTGTCGGCCACCTTACGCGTGATATAATTCGAGATTTTTTTCACGGCACCGTCGGCCTGCAGGTAAGAACGCGAAACATTCAGCGGAATATCCGGTGAATCGATCACACCGCGCAGCATCGTCAAAAATTCAGGTACGATTCCTTCAACATTATCTGTGACATAAACCTGGTTTTGATATAGCTGGATTTTGTCTTTCTGAATCTGAAGGTCGGCCGATAGTTTCGGGAAATATAAAATTCCGGTAAGATTAAAAGGATAATCCACGTTCAGGTGAATGTGGAAAAGCGGCTCGTCGAACTGCATAGGGTAGAGTTCGCGGTAGAACTGTTTGTAATCTTCGTCCGATAAATCAGTTGGTTGCTTTGTCCAGGCCGGATTTGGATTATTGATGATATTATCTACCTCGATCGTCTTGAAGGTTTCGTCTTTGTCTTCGGCATCGACCTGCTCGCCTTTTTTCTGTTCAATTTTTTCGGTGCGTGTACCAAATTTGATCGGCACAGGCATGAACTTATTGTATTTGTTCAGCAACGATTTGATTCGGCTTTCTTCAAGGAATTCGGTCGAATCTTCTGCTATGTGCAGTATGATTTCGGTTCCGCGGTCGGTTTTATCGGCCGGTTCAAGAGTGAATTCCGGGCTGCCGTCGCAGGTCCACCGGGCCGCCGGTTCGTCTTTATAAGATTTAGTGATAATTTCAACTTTTTCGGCCACCATAAACGCCGAATAGAAACCAAGTCCGAAGTGCCCGATGATTCCGGAATCTTTCGCGGCGTCTTTATATTTGTCAAGGAACTCTTCAGCTCCGGAGAACGCAACCTGGTTAATGTACTTCTCGACTTCCTCGGCTGTCATACCAATTCCCTGGTCGATGATGTGCAGCTTTTTGCCTTCTTTATCGATTTTAACTTCGATCATCGGGTTGCCATACTCGACTGCCGCTTCTCCAATATTTGTCAGGTGTTTTAGTTTTAATGTCGCGTCGGTTGCATTTGAAACCAATTCGCGCAGGAAAATTTCATGATCGCTATACAGAAATTTTTTAATTAAGGGAAAGATGTTTTCTACTGAAACATTGATTTTTCCTGTTGTCATAGTGTTTATTATTTAAGTGAATTTGTTGTATTTAGAACCGCGCTGATTTCAAATAAAGTACCAAGCTAGAGCAGGTGACAAAATGTCTGTCTCTGTTAATTTTTAGTGAATTATAACTATGTTTTTAACAGAAGGATTTTAGTCATTGTATATTTGTTAGTGTTAATTTTTAAAACACCTACCAATGAAAAACCTATTTTTAACAGGAATATTTGCGATTCTTCTAATAGGATGCAAATCAAATTCTGCGACTGCCACAAAGCTTGACAGGGCTTCGCAAAACGACCTGAAAGGGAACTGGGTCCTTAACACGGTAACTTACCCGGGATCTGATTATATCCAGGTCAACTCATTTCAGTTAGCCGATTCAAAATGCTTTCAGGGAAGCACCTGGAGCTTTGTTCCTAACAATAATAAAGGCCAGATGGCGATTAATAATGCCGATTGTACATCGTTTTCATCACCCATCACTTGGTTTATTAATGACGACGGCAAGTTTGTCCTAAAAGTTTTAAATGCCGACGACAAAGCACGCAAAGTGCGTGAGGGATATGTGCTGGATATCGCCAATCAGACTCCGACTTCCTTCCAGCTTGTTGATCGGGTGGATGTTGGAGGCACTACAACCAACGTAATTTACCAATTTCAGAAATCAAATTAACCAAAAAATCTATTACTATGAAAAAGTTGACAATATACATGCTAGGAGTAATTATGACTGCCGGAACGGTGTTCACCGGATGTGAGGCTGCGAAGAATACGAATAAAACCCAACGTGGTGTCGCGATTGGTGCTGCCAGCGGTGCTGTGATAGGCGGCGTGCTTGGAAACAACGTTGGCAAAGGCGGCAAGGGTGCCATGGGGGCTGTCCTGGGCGGTGTTGTTGGTGGAGTCGCCGGTGGTGTAATCGGTAATCAGATGGACAAACAGGCGCGCGAAATCGATAATGCGGTGCCAGGGGCTGAGGTTGAAAGAATCGGTGAGGGAATCAAGCTGACACTTAAAGAAAACGCGGTTCGCTTCGATACTAATAAATCGAGTCTAACTGCCACGGCACAACAAAACCTCGATAAGCTCGTCCCCGTATTTAAAGAGTATCCGAATACCAATATTCAAATTTTTGGTTACACCGATAGTACCGGAGCCGCTGAATATAACCTGACATTATCTGACCAACGAGCAGCGTCGGTCAAAAATTATTTGGTCAACAAAGGGATAGATGCGTCCCGATTTACTACTGAGGGAATGGGTATCGCCGATCCAATTGCGACCAATGATACAGCCGAGGGGCGAAGCCAGAACAGACGTGTTGAATTTGCGATTACTGCCAACGAGAAAATGATCGAGGAGGCGCAAAAGCAAGGAAATTAAGTTAAGTTTAGTTAATAGTTGAAAAAGCTGCTTCTCCGGAAGCGGCTTTTTTGTTGGTGTCATTAACCGTCTGGAAATAATTATTTTTGCAGATGCTCGAAATTAAAAATATCACGTTTAGTTATAACCAAAAGAATGTTGTCGAAAACATCAGTTTATCTGTTGCCGATGGTGAACACGTAGCTGTTATCGGCGAAAGCGGTTGTGGGAAAAGCACATTGCTAAAATTGATTTACGGTATCCTCGATGCCGATTCGGGTTCGCTGTTTTATAATCATCATCTGATACGTGGCCCAAAATTCAAGTTGATTCCCGGTGAAGATCAGATCAAGTACCTCGCACAGGATTTTGGTCTGATGCCTTTCATAACTGTCGCCGAAAATGTCGGCAAATATCTGTCAAATATCAACAAAATCGAAAAAATGCGGCGCGTTGAAGATCTGCTTGAACTTGTAGAGCTGACGGAATACTCTAATGTAAAAGCAAAAAACCTGAGCGGTGGTCAGCAGCAACGAACTGCATTGGCAATGGCCCTGGCGCTGGAGCCGAAACTCCTGTTGCTTGACGAGCCCTTTAGCCAGATCGACGCGTTCAGGACGAACATGCTGCGTCGCGCAGTTTTTGGCTATTGCAAGTTGAAAAACATATCGGTCGTAATTGCGACCCATGACAGCAAAGACATTCTTCCGTATGCCGATAAAGTTGTGGTGCTGCGCGATGGGGAAATAGTTCAGAGCGGGTCGCCCCACGAAGTTTACACGCAGCCG
>CAZLWZ010000134.1:0-5513 GCA_964563275.1 uncultured Flavobacterium sp. | reverse complement strand
AGAAGATCGAGCTGTTGAAGCATCACAAGGTCGGTCTTTGGGATGTGCTCGCAGCATGTGAGCGTAAAGGAAGCCTCGACAGCAATATTAAAAATCAACTCGCGAACGATATTCCCGGAGTGCTGATTAAATTTCCCAACATCACGCGGATCCTGTTTAACGGCAAAGACAGTCATAAATATTTTATCCGAGCCTTCGGTGCAATCGACCGTGTCGAACTACACGTGCTTCCTTCCACAAGCCCGGCAAACACCATGCGTTTTGTTCAAAAGCTGGAATTGTGGCGTGTGGCTTTGCTATAGATAGCGTTCGGCAAAGATTCGCTGGTGATGATTTTGATGGCCGATGATAATGAAACCAACCGCCCGCACCGACATGGGGCTACCCGAAGCTATTCCGCTTCGCATCAGTTGTTCATTGGAAAAAGACTTGAAGAGATATAGTGTCGACTGCCTTACAACAGCAAGCTCTGTTAGCAGCTGCTGGATCGAACGCTGGTGGCCGGCTGCTTCAACGGCGTAATCATTTTCTTCAAAGCCAGGCAGTGCTGTATCATCATTCCGGGCAAAACGCAGAGCGCGATAGCTAAAAACGCGTTCGCAATCGATAAGATGCTGCAAAATGTCTTTAATGGTCCATTTACCTTCGGCATAACGGTAATCGTACTTATCCATTGGCACTTCCTGAACAAAACGCACAAGGCGATGTACTGAAATTTCCAGTTCCTCAATCAAATCGACATTCTGCAGCGATTCTATATAAGCCGAATAAAAATCGCCATATTCAGTGCCGGAAAGTTGATCGGAAGTCATTTGCAGATCTTTTGAGTGAAGGTTTAAAAAAAGCCCGAACGATGTCCGGGCCCTATGTTTATGCGAATTTACATATTCTTAAAGATCGTATGCATAAGCCGTTTTTTGTCATTGATGCTTTCTTCAAGCGAAATCATCGTTTCGGTTCGGTAAACACCTTCAATGTCGTCAATCATAAAGATAACGTCTTTTGCATGCTTAGTGTCTTTCGCCCGAATTTTACAAAAAATATTAAATTTCCCCGTTGTCACATGAGCTACTGTCACAAAAGGAATTTCATTGATCCGCTCAAGTACGAATTTCGTCTGCGAAGTGTTGTTTAAAAACACACCAACATACGCGATAAACGAATAGCCGAGCTTTTCGTAATCCAGCGTCAATGAGGAACCCATAATTATTCCTGCGTCCTCCATTTTCTTAACTCTGACATGTACCGTTCCTGCCGAGATCAATAATTTTTTTGCGATATCCGTGAACGGAACCCTGGTGTTGTCGATCAACATGTCTAATATCTGATGATCGACCTCATCTAAACGAAATTTGCTCATAATGCTGTTTTATTGTAAAATATATTGAGTTGAATAGCTGCGATTATACTTTAACACCGTTCACGACCTTAGTGTTAGCTCCCAGTGAAAAATCGGCTTGCTGGCCAATGACGGGCATGTTTCCCGCTGCATCCGAGTAAGCGGCTCCTGCTGCATTATATTCGATGTGACCGAAAAAGCCCACCAGCGCGCCAATATCCGCTATGTAAGCTTTAAACTGAATTGTAGCTTCAGCCAACTCTTCTCTGTATTGCACAGCAAAATTCGTAATTTTTTCAATACCATCATAACAAATTTTTACATTTCGATAAACTATATCATAAAAATTCGCTTTATTTTGAGGAATAAGCATATAATCCTCAATTATATTATTAACTATATCGTTTTCGTGGTCAGTTTCAAACGAAGCGACCAACGCACAAAAGAAATACTTGCGTACAATTTCACGGTGATAATCATCAGGATAATGGCCAGCCTCGATAAGAATGGTCGGAAAACCTAGAAATTGAAAATGATCGCCAGCACAATTCATATTAAAGGAATCGTCAAATCTTCCCACTTGTCCCGGGATTAGTTCCTGTAGAAGTTTATTGATGTGCAAAACTTTCGTCACGGCACGCGTCCTGCATTCATTGAACTGCAATTTCTCGTCGTAGGCCGGTGCCAATAGTGAAATGGTGGCAGGTTTACCCGTATCGCCTACACCGAAAATAGTTCGCTGATCGTGAAGATTTAAGCAATACGATGGCTGAAAATCATCCAGAACCATACGTAATGCCCGCGACTCAGGCTGCGATAAGTCGAGAAAATCCCGGTTGAGATCTATTTTGTTTTCATTCTGGCGCGTATAAACTTCGGCGCCGTCAGGATTCAGCATCGGAATGATGCAAAACTCATAGCTGCGCAACAATTTTTGGGCGATCCCAGAACCCGACTCGAGAAAGTTAAGCAAGTCAAAAATCGCTTTGGTGGCTGTCGATTCGTTTCCATGCATTTGAGACCACATAAGTGTCCGCGTAGGACCTGTACCGATCCTGTAGGAATATATCGGACGTCCGGCGACAGATGTCCCAATAACAGTTAGATGCGCTTTTCGGTGCTTCCGAAACAATGCGGGCTCAATATCCGACAGGCATATATAACGGCCATGCAATGCGTCTTCTCTAGCGTTTTCCCATTGCTTCAAAATCTCAATAGCTTTCATGGTTACAAAAATAAACATCTTTATAATTACATCTGTAATGCGAGAAATACGGCAATTTGTTACAGATGTAATACGGAAAAGTGAGCGGATCTTTCCAATAATTTACAAGATGCAACGCAAATTGTATTCAGACACACTTAAGACACGAAATCAGTATTTTATGCAATTTACTTAAACTGTTAATTCAAGTAAATGGTCTAAATATTTGTTAAATGACAATTGTAACATATCCACAGCACCTCAGGATTGTTACATTTGTAATCAAACCATTCCGCTAGCAGATCTCAAATGGAAAATATTACAAAAAGAATCGCCATAATATTGAAATACTACAATTTGAACGCGGCGTCATTCGCCGATAAACTCGGTGTACAACGATCCGGATTATCGCACATTCTGTCCGGACGAAACAAACCCAGTCTCGACTTTATCATCAAAGTCACCGACGCTTTTGAGGAAATCGACGTAAACTGGCTGCTTCACGGTAAAGGTGACTTTCCACGGACAAATCATGCAGATTCTGTTGAAGCCTCCCCTCCGACTGCGCCTGCTGCAATTCCGGCATCTGCGCCTGAAGCGGAGTCGCACCCAGCAACGGCAGAGTCCGGTACATCTTCTGAAGTAAATAAAATCATCGTGTTTTACAGGGATGGAACATTTCAGGAGTTTACTCCGCGCGGCTAATACTCGCGCGGTGTGAAGCTGTACTCGGCTATCTTACCCGTAATTCCTTTAAAAAAAGCTTCCATAACCGGCATGTCGGCATCAATATCGCCGCTAACCATAACCGGTCGTGAGATTTTGACGGTACGTGTAGGGTAGTCGAACGCCACCAGGATTATCGGCACCTGGGCTTTAAGAGCAATGTAATAAAATCCGGTTTTAAGCGAATTAACACGCTTGCGCGTTCCTTCGGGAGCGATAGCGAGCCTGAATTCAGCCTTTGAATCAAAAATTGCCGCGATTGTATCTACTTTCCTCCTGCCGCCGCTACGATCGAGCGGCGTTCCTCCCATCCAGCGAAAATACCATCCAAAGGGAAACCGGAACAGTTCTCTTTTTGCGACATAACCGATTTCGGCACCTATTATGCCCCTGACAAATAATCCGACGACAAAATCAAACCAACTGGTATGCGGCACAATGGCAAATACGCATTTTCGGATACCGGGGTTAAAATGGCCAACAATTTTCCAGCCCATCATTCGACAGAAAATCCATGTATAAAGCCACTTCTTCATCGACTACTTTTGAGGTAAAAATAACATTTATTATTATTTTTGGACAAAATTACGCGATGCTCAAACGACTGCTGAGTTACTTTGTTCCGATTAATATTTACCACAAAAAATCCGCTGTCAGTAAATCGCTGGAGGTCACATGGAATAACGGTAAACTCGTACTCGATTCAAAAAACACAAACTATTCGTATGGCAGCCTACAGCGTATTTTGCGCATTGGATTGAACCATATAGGCCCAAAACGCATCCGCGGCATGGAAAACGTCCTTGTACTGGGTGTGGCGGCAGGAAGCGTGATTCGAACCTTGGTAGACGAAATTAAGTTCTGCGGCAAAATAACGGGCGTTGACATTGATCATGAAGTCATCAAAATAGCAAATGAATATTTTGGCTTGGATCAGATTCAAAATGTTCAGATCCACATTGATGATGCCTTTGATTTTGTACTGAAAACGAAAGCTGCATACGACCTAATAATCATAGACATCTTTAGCGACACAAAAATGCCGAATTTCGTCTTTGAAAGCTTTTTCATTAACCGTATTGGCGAAATCACAACCGCCGGCGGCGTTATCCTCTTCAATACGATGCTTTTGACACCTGCGGATGAAGCACGCAATAAACAATATTTATCGGATATCGATACACGATTGTTCGATGTGTACACGATACCGAGATTGGAAACACACAACGAGCTGATCGTTATCAAGAAAAAAACCAGGTAAGTTAGGAGGTAAATTTGTATTTTTGAGAATAACCCTTTTACCATGAATCCGCACGAACAACTGATTGAAGAATTTTACGCCGGTTTTGCTGCTCACAATGCCAAAATTATGATTAGTTGTTATCATCCTGATATCGTTTTCACAGATCCCGTTTTTGGCACATTGACAGGAACCGACGTTTTTGACATGTGGAGCATGCTGATATCGCGAAGCAACGGAAACCTTGTAGTGGAATATTCAGATATTAAAGCCGACGAACAGACTGGCTCGGCGCTGTGGACTGCGACTTATGATTTCTCAACGACACAACGCAAGGTTGTCAACTCGGTACAATCGAGCTTTGAGTTCAAAGACGGCTTGATAATACGCCACATCGACAACTTTGACGTATGGAAATGGAGCCGTCAGGCATTAGGCTTTCCTGGACAGCTTTTAGGATGGAGCGGATTCATGAAAAGCAAGATTCAGCGTCAGGCGATCAGCGCCTTGCGAAAATATCAACAGCAAAACTAATCTATCAACAGGTCCAGCTTCCATTCAGAATTTGGATTGTAATGGAGCTGACCGTTGCGCACCTGAAGCGGTGAATCGAAATTATTCGTGTACAGCGCGCCCGTGCCCAAACCCTGCGGCAAGGGGTTTTCGTGAAGAAACGTCCACTGCGCGATAGCATTCAGTCCGATATTGCTCTCCAATGCCGATGTAACCCACCAGCCTATTTTAAATTTTTCAGCCAGCCGTATCCATTCCAGCGTCCCTTTGAACCCACCGATGAAACTCGGCTTCAATATGATGTACTGAGGCATAATCTGATGCAGCAGCATTTCTTTTTCTTCTTCGAGTGTGACACCGATCAGTTCTTCATCGAGCGCGATAGGGACAGGTGACGATTTAGACAACTCTGACATGATGTCAGGTTGATTTTTCGCAATAGGTTGCTCGATACTATGTATTTCAAATTCAGATAATTGCTTTAGTTTATC
>CAZLWZ010000133.1:0-5536 GCA_964563275.1 uncultured Flavobacterium sp. | reverse complement strand
GTGAGCGTTTTTCCTCCTTTACGACCTCATTTTGCGTATCGACACCAATTTGGTTGATTACGGCGTGCATCATTCGCTCCGATTCCATCCATAGTCCAAGTTCGAGATTATTTGAAGGGAAAACTTCAAAGTAGTAGGTACGGTCGTCGGAAGTGTTGGCGTTATTCGTACCGCCGTTTGATGTAACGATCTTAAACCATTCTCCACGTTCGATATTGGCAGTTCCTTCGAACAACAAATGTTCGAAAAAGTGTGCAAATCCTGTTCGTTCCGGATTTTCGTCTTTGGCTCCAACGTGATACATCACCGAGGTGATCACCACCGGCGCCGACGGATCGTTGTGCAATATGACATGCAGTCCGTTATCTAAATCGTACTCTTCAAAAGCCACCTGTTGGGCCGAAGCAGCACCCCCAAGCATCAGTGCAGCACTTAAAGCCATTATGGAATTTTTCATATATTAATAATTTGTTGATTTCGATGTATGTCTGCCTAAGCCAAGCGATGTTACAGTTTTGGCGTATGTGGCTCCAAATTTAACAATATCAACTGATTTGCAACGCTTTTGTGGCTCCAATTATTAACCATGACAATTAATTTGTTTTTTTTGTCGCAACCGATTGTCGATATGTGATTTAGTTGTATATTTGCAGCCATTTTATAAACATATAAATCATTGTTATGTACGCAATCGTAGAGATAGCAGGGCAACAATTTAAAGTAAGCAAAGATCTGAAGGTCTATGTGAACCGTTTGGAAGGCAAAGAAGGCGATGCGGTAACTTTCGCAAAAGTACTTCTTGTAGACGACAACGGCAGCATAACTTTGGGCGCCCCGGCTGTAGAAGGTGCTTCGGTAGAAGCCAAAGTGTTACAACACTTAAAAGGAGACAAAGTAATCGTTTTCAAAAAGAAGCGAAGAAAAGGGTACAAAAAGAGAAATGGTCACCGTCAGTATTTGACGCAAATCCAGATTTCAGGCATCACGTTACCGGGCGCTGCCAAGAAAAGCCCGAAGAAGGCAGAAGCCGAACCAACTGCAGAAGAAAAATAATTAACATTTAAAACTAATACGTCATGGCTCACAAGAAAGGTGTCGGTAGTTCCAAGAATGGTAGAGAATCAGAATCGAAACGTTTAGGTGTTAAGATTTTTGGAGGACAGGCTGCTATCGCCGGAAACATCATCGTAAGACAAAGAGGTTCAAAACATAATCCGGGAGAAAACGTTTACATGGGTAAAGATCATACTTTGCATGCAAGGGTTGACGGAGTTGTTCAGTTCCAGAAAAAAGGAGATAACAAATCATTTGTATCTATTCTTCCGTTTGAAGCATAATACTTGATTTCATTTCATAGAAAACCCGCTAAGCAAGCGGGTTTTTTTTATTTAATCAGATTTTGCTTTTTCCAACGTTCTGTTGTATGCATCTTTAGTATCCTCGCCAGCTTCTTTTAGTGCGGCTTTGGTTTTCTCCCAGGCCTCCTTAGCTTTTGCCGATGCTTCCCTGGCTACACGTTCAGCTTCTGTGTCGCCACTTTCACGTGCAACTTCCAAATCGCGTTCCGCATCTTGATAGTCTTTTTCGGCCCTACGTAGCTGCATATCATAGTCGGTTGTCGTTCGTGTCGTAGTTACAGTAGAACCATCCGGATTTACGGTGGTTGTTTGCTCGACTACAGTCTCTTTCTTGCACGAAGTAGAGATAAGAGAAGCGCCTATAAGCGCGGCTAAAAATATTCTCATGATTTTCTATCTAAAATGAAACCCGCGTCGGCGGGTTTTAATATTTAATCGGCTTTCATCTTTTCAAGAGTACGATTATAAGCTTCTTTGGTGTCCTGTCCCGCTTCTTTCATCGCCGACTTTGTGTCTTCCCAAGCTTGTTTTGCTTTCGCAGATGCTTCACGAGCGGCCTGTTCAGCTTCGGTATCTCCTCTTTCAACTGCATCTTCAATATCCCGTTCAGCTTGCTGATATTCGCGCTCCGTTTCGTCAAGCCTCATCTCGTACTCGGTGTCGGTTTCCATTGTGGTCCTTAATCCATCTTCAGTTATTACTGTTTCTTCTTCCCGTTCTGTTTCCTGCTTGCACGATGTTGTGAAGATCATCCCACACACCGCAAGCGATATTGCTAACTTTTTCATGTTACTGAATTTAAGGTTAAAACATAAATTTAGAAAAATTTGCGGTATAAATTCTTAAAGTTTTGTCAATAAAAAAACCCCGCTTCGAAAGCGAGGTTAGTCCAATTAAAAAATGCTCTCTATTTAGTACCTGTAATATTCAGGCTTAAAAGGTCCTTTCACGTCCACACCGATATAATCGGCCTGGTCTTTTCTCAACACTTCAAGCTCCACACCAAGCTTCTCAAGATGAAGTGCAGCCACTTTTTCGTCGAGGTGTTTCGGTAACATATAAACCAGATTCTCGTACTTATCCGAATTTTTCCAAAGTTCAATCTGAGCCAATGTCTGGTTGGTAAAAGAATTACTCATTACAAAACTAGGGTGACCCGTCGCACAACCCAGGTTCACCAGTCGGCCTTCAGCTAAAACGAGAATATCTTTGCCGTCAATTGTATATTTATCAACCTGCGGTTTGATTTCAATCTTAGATTTACCGTGGTTTTTGTTCAACCATGCCATATCTATTTCATTATCGAAGTGGCCAATGTTACAAACCACAGTCTTGTCTTTCATTTTTTCGAAGTGGCTGCCCACAACAATGTCTTTGTTGCCTGTGGTCGTGATAATAATATCAGCGGTTCCAATTACTGTGTCCAAGCGCTTAACTTCGTAGCCGTCCATTGCTGCCTGCAATGCACAAATCGGATCGATTTCGGTTACCGTGACAATTGAACCCGCTCCTCTGAATGACGCCGCAGTTCCTTTACCAACATCCCCGTAACCACAAACAACAACTCTTTTACCAGCCAGCATTAGGTCGGTTGCGCGTCTGATTGCATCTACAGCCGATTCCTTACAGCCGTATTTATTGTCGAACTTCGATTTTGTAACCGAATCATTTACGTTGATTGCGGGCATTGGCAACGTTCCGTTTTTCACCCTTTCATATAATCGGTGAACACCTGTCGTGGTCTCTTCGGATAATCCTTTGATTCCGCTTACCAATTCCGGATAGCGGTCAATGACCATATTAGTTAAATCGCCACCGTCGTCCAGAATCATGTTGAGTGGTTTTCTGTCCTCGCCAAAGAACAATGTCTGCTCGATACACCAGTCAAATTCTTCCTCATTCAAACCTTTCCATGCATAAACCTGTATACCTGCGGCGGCAATTGCTGCGGCAGCCTGGTCCTGAGTTGAGAAGATGTTACAGGAACTCCATGTCACTTCGGCACCCAAGGCAATCAGTGTCTCAATAAGAACCGCAGTTTGTATCGTCATGTGAAGACAACCCGCAATACGCGCCCCTTTTAGTGGCTGCTCGTTTTTATACTCCTCACGAAGTGCCATAAGTCCAGGCATCTCAGCTTCGGCAAGTTCTATTTCTTTACGGCCCCAGGCCGCGAGGTTAATATCTTTAACTTTGTATGCCACATAAGGCGTTGTCGTTGTACTCATTATACTATATTTGTAATTGCAAATTGGCTGCAAATTTACGGATTAGTTTTCTTAATTAGCATATAACAACGGTTAATTATGATTTCCTTAAAGGGTTAGTTGCTACCTCGGTTATAAATGAAAGTGTGTTTAAAATTAAATCTGTAGATGCCGCTATATAAAGACCATCAATTGTCCGATGCCTCGCGCGTACTTGTTTGGAAAGTAACCGAAATGGAGGCAGATCTTCGCCTTTCAACATTGCTGAACGAAAAGAACACGCTGCGATTCAACGGCATGAAGTCGGAGTTGCACCGACGTGCATTCCTAAGTGTCCGAGAGCTGCTAAAGCTCACTGGCTACACCGATCATGACCTCTATTATGATGATTTCGGCAAACCAAATCTTCGTGACGGGAAAAATATATCGATTACACATTCACACGAATTCGCCGCAATTATCGTCAGCGATCGCCCTTCCGGAATTGACCTTGAGTGGGCACGGGAAAAGATTTTACGCATTGCCGATAAGTTTGTTTCTTCAGAAATGGATTATCTGCAAAACGAAGCTGAGCACGACCGCATTCTGAAACTTACCGTAATCTGGGGCATTAAAGAATCAATTTTTAAGATTCGAAACGAGGCGGGCATCAGTTTTAAAGACCATATTAATGTGCCGCCTTTTGTTTTGTCTGAAGGAAAAGCAAACGGAGCACTGCAGTTCAACGGGCTGCAGGCAAGTTTTGATGTCGACTTTATCATTTTCGAAGATTTTGTGCTGGTATGGGTTTTCGGATCAGACACAGCAAATTAATATTTAGCTTTGCGTGAACCATTTTGACGCCGATGCTGCATATCTACCACGACATTTTGAAAGCCCGCTCCAATGGCACCAGATTGCTGGCGGTTTTAATTGATCCCGATAAAGTTCCGTGGGATTCAATAGACCTTCTCATCAAAAACATTTGTGCCTCGCCCGCAACTCATATATTCATTGGCGGTAGCATCGTATTTTCAAATCAAATCGATGAACTGACCACTGTTTTAAAGGCGTGCAACCTCCCGATTTTAATTTTTCCGGGCGATCCGTCGCAGGTTTCATTATCCGCCGACGGCCTTTTGCTGCTGTCGCTAATTTCCGGCCGGAATCCCGACTTTTTAATCGGACATCACGTAGAAGCGGCAATCACTTTAAAGAATTCGGGTCTGGAGATAATATCAACGGGCTATATATTAATCGATGGCGGAAGCAGCACCGCCGTCAGCCGCGTCAGCAGGACAACGCCTATTTCGCCGCACGACCTCGATCAAATAATTTCTACAGCTGTAGCAGCAGAGTTGATCGGGCACAAACTGATTTATCTGGAAGCCGGCAGCGGCGCTAAGAGCAGTGTCCCGACGGATGTTATAAGCGCGGTAAGATCCAATACTTCACTTCCTTTGATCGTCGGTGGCGGAATCCGAAGTTTAAACCAGATAGAAGATGCCTATATTGCGGGCGCCGATTTGGTGGTAATCGGTACCGCGTTCGAACAAAACATTGACTTTTTCAAGAAACATGATTGACTTTTTTATCGATGCCTACCGAAATACACCAACTTACGCGATTATACTTGAAGCGATCGCATTCGTTTTTGGTATCGTAAGCGTTTATTTTGCAAAAAATCAAAACATCTGGGTTTATCCTACCGGCCTTGTCGCAACAGTTATTACTGTGTATCTGCTTTATGTTGCCGGCTATTTTGGCGATATGGTCGTGAATTTTTATTATTCCGTGATGAGCCTATACGGATGGTATAAATGGTCTCAAAAAACACCTTCCGGAACCGACTTGCCTGTTACAAGGACCACCACACGTGAGAAATTAATCGGTTTAGGGCTGTTTGTTTTAACAATATTCGTTATTTTCGGAATATATAAAGGCTTTGGGCAGCAAATTATGCCCGAAAATTATATCGATATATTTACTTCC
>CAZLWZ010000132.1:0-5634 GCA_964563275.1 uncultured Flavobacterium sp. | reverse complement strand
TGGCCATTTTTGCGACAGGCTCCATGGTTGGCGAAAAAAGCAGTCAGGAGTAATTACGAATTCGTCAGGAAGTGCCAGCCCCTATCCCGGGCTAGACAAGCCATAGAATGTCCTTTTCGGAATGTTTGGTCACTAAAATTGATGAGAATCGGCAAACAGAATTGCGGTTTTTAAACTTTTTTAGTTAGCTTTACTAACCAAATATTCACTATGACAACCTACAAGAGCATGAATATCCTACTCGCGGATGACGATGAAGATGACCGCGAACTTTTTGCTGAAGCCATTTCTGACCCTACTATTAAGCTGAATACTGCCACGAACGGGAAAGAGTTAATGCAACTACTTGATTCTGCCACTGCACTTCCCGACTGCGTATTTATCGATCTGAATATGCCTGAGAAAAGCGGAAAGGAGTGTCTGGCTGAGATAAGACAAAACGCTAAGTTTACCCAGCTGCCTGTAATTATCTATTCAACCTCTTCCAGCCGCAAAGACATCGATGAAACTTTTGCGCTAGGAGCGAATCTCTACCTGGTGAAACCCGGTTCTTTTAAAGCACTGTGCGAGGCCTTAACGAAAATAATTCAAATTGACTGGCGTAATACGCCTACTGCCGCTTCAGCTGATGACTTTGTATATGCTACGTCCTAAAAATCTGAATTATGCAGAACATTAGCGTAGATCCGACTAAATTTAAGTTTACAGCTTTACCTGAATATGTGGCGTATCTGCTGCAGTCACGGCTTCCCGATTACACGCGCGAGCTAATGCGCATTGCTAAACTGGAAAAACTTCCGCTTCTGGAACAGCTGAAAATCAGTGACGAGCAACTAATTGCCTTATCAATGCACTCTAATGAAGAAAGCTTTACGGCAATTACCACCAACAACATTCCATATTATATCCGCGAAAAAGTCTTAAAATGGGTAAACAATAATCTTGAAATCATCGATAAAAACGAAGTGGTGGCAGAAGACATTAGTTTGTTTGCATATATAAAACGACGCGCGCTTTCAAACTTTGTGGATGATTATACCAGTGACATCAAAACTCAGAAAATGATTTTGTGCGAAATCGACGCTTTTACGACCCAGGAAGAGCTTGTGTTTTATAATACGTACATAAAAATGCAGAAGCATCAGCTTGATAATGCATTTCAAAATCTTGAGTTTCAGGAGAGCCTTTTGCTGGAAGCGCAGGAAATATCGGATATAGGGAGTTTCTATATCGATTATCTCAACCCACAAAATTCGGTTTACACTCCCCAAACGTACAAAATCACCGGTATTGACAGTGGTGATGAAGCATCGTTCATGGATTATATCCATCCTGATGACGCACTCACTGTGAGGTCGCTATGGGACGAAACCCTTCAGCGCGGCGGGCCTTTTGCATACTCGTTCCGGTTTAGGAATGGTGACATTGAAAAAAAACTCAACGCCCGCGGCATTGTGGTGCGGGAGGACGGACGAGTTATCAATGCTAAGGGAACTTTGCGGGATATATCCGCTATTGATCGACTGATAAAGAAACTCACAGATAGCGAGACATTGCATAAGCAGGCACAACAACTTACGCACCTTGGGAACTGGTCTTGGACTATTGGCAATGACAGCGTAATGTGGTCGGATGAATTATACCGCATATACGGACTCGAGCCGCAGTCGGAAACGATCACATTCGATCGATTTCTCTCGCTAATTCATCCCGATGATCGTGACAAGCGTCTAAACGAGATACAGGAATCGATCCGAACCGGCATCGTAAAAGATTACATCCTAAAAATCGTTACACCTGCCGGCGAAGTTAAAATTTTAAAGGGACATGGAAGCGTCGAGCTCGATGCCGAGCGAAATCCACTGCGATTGGTGGGCACCTGTCAGGATATTACCAAGGAATATCATCTTAATAATGAGCTCGTGGCGCTGAACCGATCGTTGTATCAAAAAAACGTACAGCTTATCAACAGCAATCAGGAACTGGAGAGTTTTAATTACATTGCAAGCCATGATCTTCAGGAGCCGCTACGCAAAATAAGAATGTTTGCCGGTAGACTGGCTGAACAATCGGGTGGTCTTCCCGAAGCTGCACAACAATCGCTCAACAGAGTGATTGATTCGGCTGCACGTATGCAGCGCCTTATTGCCGATTTGATAGAATTTTCGCAAATTTCTGCGGCGCCTCACCCATTAGAAGATGTTTCATTGAATGCCTTGGTAGATGAAGTTCTTGAAAATTATGCCGAAAATATTGAAACCGATCAGATAACTTTCAATGTACAGGAGCTTCCTAGTTTGCGCGTGATACCATTTCAATTTACGCAGCTCATGTTGAATTTGATAGGAAATGCCATCAAATACCGCAAGGAAGATATTCGTGCCGAAATCACGATCAGCAGTGACATCGTTACCTCGACGGATGATCCCGCGGTTACTGAGGGACGGTTTGTGCGACTTTCAATCTGCGACAATGGCATCGGTTTCGACCCTGATCAAAAAGACAACATCTTTGACTTGTTTAAAAGATTGCATTCCCATACAAAATTTTCAGGCACTGGAATAGGATTGGCCATCTGCAAAAAAATTGTGCAAAATCACAATGGTTTTATAAAAGCTCAGAGTGTATTAGGAGAAGGTTCTTGTTTTTATGTCTATCTTCCTTACGATCAGCAGTAACCGTCTTTTCTGAATTTTTCACTACGCATGGCGCTGCTCCTTTTGCACGTTAAATTTATACTAAAAACTAAAATCAGGCACCGGAACACGACGGGAAAAAGCTATTTTTAGGTATAATGACAAGTACTTATTCATGGACTTTACGAATCCGCTGGTATATGGTGTACCCTGTTTTCTGGGCCTGATTTTGCTCGAGCTGACTTACAGCAAAGCAACCGACAGAAAAAATCTGTACCATTGGAAAGACCTGGCCTCAAGCCTTTCAATAGGAGTTGGATCAGCTGTTGTTGCAGCGTTGGTGAAAACCGTGACGGCGATACTGATTTTTGCATGGATTTATGAAGTGTTCAATCCGGTTGTAGATGGCGTACGAACGAATATCTTTGGCTGGAAGTCTTTTTCATACGCCTGGTATGTGTGGATTTTCTGTCAGCTGGCCGATGATTTCAGCTACTACTGGTTCCACCGTCAAAACCACATGGTGCGCTTCTTCTGGGCAGCACATATCGTACATCATTCCTCCGACAACTTCAATCTGGGAACAGCAGTGCGAAATGGCTGGTTTACCATTATTTACAAACCATTGTTCTACATGTGGATTCCGGCTATAGGCTTTCCTGTCGAAATGCTGATTGTTTGTCTTGGAATCGAATCGTTGTGGCAGTTTCAATTGCACTCGCAGTACGTCCCGCGTCTGGGTTTTCTCGAAAAAATCTTCAATACACATACCATGCATCAGGTGCATCACGCAAAAAACCTTGAATACATGGATAAAAATCATGGCGGGTTTTTGAATATTTTTGACAAGATGTTTGGAACGTGGCAACCGCTGGACGATAACATCAAGGTCGAATATGGGGTCACGTCGCCACCAGGTTCATATAATCCACTGGTAATTTTAACGCATGAATATGCGAATATCTGGGCTGATATGAAAAAGTCCAAAAACTGGAGGCATAAATTTATGTATGCTTTTGGACCGCCAGGCTGGAGCCATGACGGCAGTACCAAAACGGTCGAGCAGATAAGGCGTGAACTGATGGCTCAAAAAAATCATCAAGTTGATTAATTTTCAGTCGGCGACCGACTCAATATTTTATTAACTTTAATCTCCAAAACCTGGTTTATGATACAAAAACTACAATTTCTTTTTTTCGTCTTCATGATCTCGAACCTGTCGGCGCAAACACCCACTATAGAAGGCGATTTAATGATGTGTCCTTACACAGATGGAACGGCTTACATTACAACCGATCAGGAGTATGATTCCTACCAATGGTACTTTAAATACTGGTTCACATCAGATGAGTTTGAACCAATCGATGGTGCGACCGGTCCGAGCTTCACCTACGATTGGTACACCTACGACCAGGCATTGCTAAAGGTAGTTGTCACCTTGAACGGAACTACGTACGAATCGAACAGCATTCAAATTGACAGCTATACCTGGATATCAATATTCACAATGTATGAAATGAATAACGACATGTCAATTGATCCCGAAAACGGAACCATCCTACTCTGCGAGGGAGCCAGTTTTGACTTATCGGTCAATAATCCTCCTTATGATTCGTCGATTACATGGTACAAAGACGGTGTGGCAATTGACGGCGCCACAAATTCGACGTATACAGTTACCGGACCTGGTTCATACGAAGTCAGCGCTGCACCTTCGTTTTGCCCCGACAGCATCAGCTTTTCAATTCCGGTTGTCGTTGCGACGGACCCCGATTGCAGCCTGGGAATTCCACAGCAAAACCTCAGCAATATCAAAATCTATCCAAACCCCGCCTCACATGTTATTACAGTTTCGTCGCCGGGACCTGCTTCATACACTATCGCAGATCTAACCGGAAAAATCATTTCACAAGGCAAAATCGATGCTCAGGGGACAATATCCGTAAGTGAATTTTCGAACGGAGTGTACCTCTTAAATGTTGATGGCGACGGTTTTTCCACCACGGTGAAGTTCATTAAAAAATAGCCCCTGCGCTTATAGAAACTCTATATGAAATTAGTCTTTGCGTCGAATAATGCGAACAAGGTTGTTGAAATCCGACAGGTCTTGCCCGATGACATTGAAGTTCTTACTTTAGCCGATATAGGTTGCGATGAAGATATACCCGAAACAGCTGCCACTATTGAAGGTAACGCTTTACTTAAAGCAAATTATGTAACGCAGAACTACGGCCTCGACTGTTTTGCCGATGATTCCGGTCTGGAGGTTGATGCGCTAAACGGCGCGCCTGGCGTTTATTCGGCGCGCTATGCCGGAAAACATAAAAATTCAGAAGACAATATCTCAAAGTTACTTCAAGAGATGGAAGGCATCACCAATCGCACCGCACAGTTTAAGACGGTGATCGCGCTAAATCGGAACGGCGAACAACACTTTTTTACAGGCATCATCCGCGGCGAAATTACAACAAAACGCATGGGAACGGACGGATTTGGGTACGATCCGGTTTTTAAGCCTGTCGGGTACGATCTTACGTTTGCAGAAATTCCGCTGGCTGAAAAATCCCGCATCAGCCATCGAGGACGGGCTATTGCTGCTCTGGTCGACTACTTACATAATAGCTAATTATACCGTATTCACCAACTCTGACAGCGTTTTCTGTTCATGTTGGGTTTCACTCTTCATCATCACATGCTTATTTTACACTCTTTGCATCATTGTTATCTTTCGCATAAGGAAATAACTTTCTGGTTTTCAAATGTTAGCGGAAATATATTTCTGCTTTAAGCATTAGTTAATAAAGGATTTTAGGCGTACTTTTGCAAAATATTTAAAATACTATATGAATAAATTTGAACAATTAGGATTGAGTGAGTCGCTACTGAGGGCGATTTTAGATCTAGGATTTGAGAATCCGACCGAAGTACAGGAAAAAGCGATTCCACTATTGTTGGAACAAGAAACAGACATGGTTGCGTTGGCCCAGACGGGGACAGG
>CAZLWZ010000131.1:0-5646 GCA_964563275.1 uncultured Flavobacterium sp. | reverse complement strand
TATCCGGTATCACAGGGCATCGAGGGCAGTATTGAGCATCTTCGCGAGAAAGTAAGTCAGGGTTATTCGCTAATGGTGTTTCCCGAAGGATCACGTTCGCCAGACAATCATATCCGACGGTTTCACAAAGGTGCATTTTATCTTGCGGAGCAATTCAACCTTGACATCCTTCCGGTCGTAATCCATGGAACATCAGAAGTGCTGCCAAAAGGCGATTTTATCATCAATGATGGTCCGCTAACACTAACAATACTTCCGCGGATTTCGCCCGATGATAAGTCGTTTGGTACCGATTATGCCGCACGGACTAAAAATTTAAGTGTTTACTTCCGGAATGAATATCTGAAAATCAGAGAAAAAATCGAAGGTCCGTACTACTTCAGGAAACTTATTGTTGGTAGTTTTGCATATCGGGAGAAGGAGGTCGTTCGGACGGTTAAAAAAGATCTGGATCGCAAGCTCGAGTTTTACCACAAAGCAAACATCGGTAAAAAAGCGAAAATTTTACATCTTGCCGGTGATTACGGTGAAACCGATGCACTTTTGGCGATGCAACATCCCCAGCGGAAGATTTACAGCTATATCGCATCTGAAGAGAAAAGAAGTGTTGCACGGGCAAATCATATAACGATCCGCAAAGGGATTGTTTATATTGATTCACTTGCGGAAGTTTCCGATCGTACGTTTGATGTCCTGATACTTTCAGCACCGGAAACTGCACCTCACGAGGCGTTCCTCGCGAAATTTCCCGAAGTAATAAACGACGATCCGGCGGCCCCGGTTCGAAATGAAAAAGAGAGAAGATTTTGAAAGAGCATTATGATGTTGTAGTAATTGGCAGCGGCCTTGGCGGATTAGTTTCGGCGATAATCCTCGCGAAGGAAGGAAGAAGCGTCTGCGTATTGGAAAAAAATAATCAGTTTGGCGGCAATCTGCAGACCTTTGTTCGCGATAAGACCATTTTTGATACGGGAATTCATTATATCGGCGGACTCGATCAAGGCCAAAACCTGCATCAGTACTTTCAGTACATCGGGATTATGGATGAGCTGAAGCTAAAACGACTGGACGAGGATGCCTATGATGTAATTTCATTCGGAGAGGACAATAGCGAATATCCGCACGCCCAGGGGTATGAGAACTTTGTGAATCAACTGCTGAAATATTTCCCTGACGAAAAGGAAGCATTAGATTCATACTGTGCCGAAATGCGCCGTATCTGCGACTCGTTTCCGCTTTATAATCTGAACTATGGCGACGGCTACGACATGTCGCTTCTGTCGATTAATACCTACGGGTTTCTGAAATCAATTACAAAAAATGAAAAACTACAGGCAGTCCTTGCCGGTTCTAATTTTCTATATGCCGGAATTGCGGCTAAAACACCATTATACGTACACGCGCTCTCGGTAAACTCGTATATCCAGAGTGCGTGGCGATGCATCAACGGCGGAAGCCAGATCACCAAGCAATTGATAAAGCAACTAAAGAAATATGGCGGCGAAGTATATAAGTATAAGGAGGTAACCGGCTTCGGGTTTGACGGCGACAAATTGACAACTGCCAAAGTTAATCACTCGGAGGAGGTTTCCGGTGAAATCTTTATTTCGAACATTGAGCCTAAAACCACTTTAAACCTCATTGGCGCAGATAAATTCAGGAAGTCGTTTTACAAGCGGGTTCAAGGCCTTGAAGGAGTTCCATCGGCGTTTAGCATTTACATCGTTTTCAAACCTGAATCTTTTAGATATTTAAACCACAATTATTATCATTTCAATAGTAGTTCCGATGTCTGGACTGCCTACGAGTACACCGAAGAGAATTGGCCACACGCCTTCATGGCATCGATGAATATCGGAAAGAACACCACTGATTGGGCCGAAAGTCTGACAGCAATTACCTACATGAACTTTTCTGACGTCGAACGCTGGTCGGGTTCCCGCAACACCACCGCACGCGAGGAAGACCGTGGGGAATCGTACCGAAATTTCAAGGAGCAGAAAATCGAAAAATTTCTTCAGGCCATAGAAGGTAAGTTTCCCGGTATCAGAAATTGTATTAAATCGGTGCATGCTTCTACCCCACTTTCTTATCGTGATTACATCGGCGGCGACCGCGGCAACCTGTACGGCTATGTCAAGGATTCGAACAACCCCATGGGCACTTTTATTTCACCAAAAACCAAAGTAGAGAACCTGTTTTTGACCGGCCAGAGCATCAATATGCACGGCGTGTTGGGGGTAACCATCGGAGCGGTTCTTACCTGTTCGGAGATTGTAGGAAAAGAATATCTGATAAGCAAAATCAACCGTGAATTAAGGACTGAAGGTAAAAGTTAAAAATTTTGTAAAGGGCCAAATCAGCTATGGCGATTTAGCTAAATTTATGAAAGACCATTACAAAATTGCTATGTTTAAAAAATTTCTTTTTTATCTTCCGCTCTCGGTTTGCGTATCGTGCGGAATTTCAAAATCGGTTAATCACGTTCCCGAAACCGCGCAGTATGACCAGACTGTCCCTGTTGTAACAAAACATTCACCTACTACTTTTACCTCCGGAGATAATTTTTTCTTTAAGAACAACCACAACAACATGTGGGAAATGTATGTCGAGGGTGATGCGCTGCAGCGTGGTCTTATTATGGGCGCTATGGGTGATTCCCTGGTTAAAAGGCAGGAAACGGTCTTCTTTGATAAGGTGGCGCAAATAGTGCCGTCGAAATTTAAGCAGCGGTTACTCCGGCAGTTTTTAAAAATATATAACCGCAAATTATACCTTCATGTCACTAACGAATATAAAACCGAAATTTTCGGTGTTTCGCGATATGCGTCGGATGGCTTCGATTATGTAGCACCAAAGTATCTGCGTACGCTTTACCTGCACGGAGCACATGATATTGGCCATGCGCTGACCGATCTTTCTTTAGTAGGTTGTACATCGTTTGCCGTTTGGGATGATAAAACTGACGATGGTTCGCTGCTGATTGGCCGAAACCTGGATTTTTATGCAGGCGACAAATTCGCCGAAGACAAGATCGTATATTTCATAAATCCGGAGAAAGGACATCCGTTTATGTCGGTCTCGTGGCCAGGGATGAGCGGCGTGGTTTCGGGAATGAACCTTGAAGGCCTTACCGTTACAATCAATGCCGGTAAATCAAGTATTCCGTGGCTGGCTAAGACCCCGATTTCGATTCTGGCACGCGAAATTCTGCAATATGCAGGAAATATCGACGAAGCAATCGCAATCGCAAAGCAACGTAAAGTATTCGTTTCCGAAAGTATTATGATTGGGAGCGCCGCCGATAAAAAAGCGATTTTAATCGAAGTATCCCCGAAGCATTTTGGCGTATATGAGGTACCCAACTCAAGCGAGCTAATCTGTTCGAATCACTTCCAGAGCGAAACATACGAAGATGACAAGAACAATAATAAACATATCATTGAGAGCCATTCCAAGTACCGGTTTGACCGAATGTCGGAACTGCTGGACGAGCACGAAAAAGTAACACCTGAAGTGGCGGTCGACATACTCCGTAACACCAAAGGTCTGAACGATGCGGCACTTGGATATGGAAGCCAGAAAGCGTTGAATCAACTCCTGGCACACCACGCGATCGTTTTTAAGCCCGAGCAGCGCCTTGTGTGGATATCTGCAAATCCATATCAATTAGGCGAATTTGTTTGCTACGATTTAAATAAGGTCTTCGAAAAAAAGATTGAGCAGCGAAAATTGGTGACGATGGCCGAAACTGATAAAACCATTGCGAAGGATCCGTTTCTAGAAACCGAAGCTTACCGAAACTATGAACGCTACAGAATCGAAAGCCGTGTGGTTGATAAAGCCATCGAGGAGAAATCGTTACTGTCAGACGAGTATCTAAAGACATTCCAGCAACTTAACCCCGAGTATTGGGAAGTGTATTACAAATCGGGAATGTATTATAAGCAGCGAAAGGAATACCAAAAGGCAGCTCAATGTTTTTCGACAGCACTCACAAAAGAAATTACTACATTGCCGGAGAAATACGAAGTCGAAAAACAACTTAAGAAAATGAACCGCAAAGCCTGATTTAAGGTGATGCGCTTCAGTGTCAGGAATGGAATATCCCAAAATTGAATTTGCGCCCGTTGATGAAATCGAAAAGATACAACAGCGCCTGCTTCAGGATACGTTGCAATATGTAGCATCTTCATCGCCGTACTATCAGTCGGTTTTTGCAAGAAACAACATCGATCTCTCCGCAATAAGCACCGTTGCTGACCTGGTTCAGCTGCCGGTCACTACAAAAGATGATTTGCAGCAGCACAACGATGATTTTCTTTGTGTTCCAAAACACAAAATTATCGACTACAGCACCACGTCGGGCACATTGGGGGACCCGGTCACATTTGGTTTAACCGATAGGGATCTGGACCGACTGGCATACAACGAAGCAATCTCGTTCGCATGTGCAGGAATTGGCGAAGGCGATGTCGTGCAACTGATGACGACCATGGACCGGCGTTTTGTTGCCGGACTTGCCTATTTCCTCGGACTTCGTAAACTGGGTGCAGGCGTTATCAGGGTTGGCGCCGGAATTCCGCAACTGCAATGGGACTCGATTCTAAAGTACAAACCGCGTTACCTGATCACGGTTCCATCGTTTCTGTTAAAGCTGATTGAATATGCACAACAGCATGACATCGACTATAATACATCGGGAATTGTAGGTGCGGTCTGTATTGGTGAGCCACTACGGAATCAGGATTTTACAGCGAACATCCTTGCTCAGAAAATCACTGCACTTTGGGACATCAAGTTATTCTCTACGTACGCGTCGACTGAGATGAGCACCGCTTTCACTGAATGTGCTGCGATGAAAGGTGGCCATCATCATCCCGAACTGATTATTACTGAAATCCTGGACGAGCAGGACCAGCCGGTAACGTCGGGGCACAGTGGCGAACTTACTATCACCACACTTGGCGTCGAAGGAATGCCGCTAATACGATTTAAAACGGGCGATATCGTCAAGTTACACAGCGAACCTTGCAGCTGTGGCAGAACGACTATGCGGGTGGGACCGGTACTCGGCCGAAAGCAACAAATGATTAAATATAAAGGAACAACTTTGTATCCGCCGGCAATGCACGATGTTTTGAGTCATTTTGAACAGGTCGAGAACCACATAATCGAACTCTCTACGAGTGATTTAGGCACGGATGAAATTCTAATAAAGATTGCATCATCGGTTCCGTCTGAAGAATTGCTGCACGAAATCCGTGACTACTTCCGCGCGAAGTTACGCGTGACACCAAAGGTCGAATTTGATTCGCCCGACGCAATTAATTCATTGGTTTTCCCTACTATGAGCCGCAAGCCTGTAAGATTTTATGACTATCGCTAACGTAAATAATCCGATTTTTCGGTAATTCACAGATTTCACCGCCGTTTTTGCTACTTCGACTTTCATCAAAAGTATATTTAACTACATTTGGCACAACTGTTTACGTAATTAATTACAGCCACATGAAGTATTATTTTACACTTATCGGAACTTTAGCGCTAAGTATATCGTCAGCACAAGATTCACTTACGGCAGCTGGTGGTGAATATGTTCCACCGTCACAAGACTCTGTTTGCCTGACCGATGACAAAAGACAG
>CAZLWZ010000130.1:0-5692 GCA_964563275.1 uncultured Flavobacterium sp. | reverse complement strand
ACCGCGCTTGCCTTCCAGTGATTCGATCAATGCGGTTTCTTCACCACAGATGTAGGCCCCGGCGCCGCAGTGCACGTGAAGTTCCAGATCGTAACCCGACCCCAATATATTTTGGCCAAGCCAGCCATTGGCTTTTGCCTCGGCGATTGCTCTTTCCAATATTTTATAAATCCACATGTATTCGCCGCGAATGTAGATATATGAAAGGTGCGCACCCAAGGCATAACTCGAGGTGATCATACCTTCGATTAGCAGGTGCGGGATGTATTCCATCAGGAAACGGTCTTTAAAAGTACCCGGCTCCGATTCGTCGGCGTTGCACACCAGATGTCTTGGTTTCCCCGATTTTTTATCGATGAAACTCCACTTCATCCCGGCAGGAAATCCGGCGCCACCACGGCCGCGAAGTCCGGAGGTTTTCACTTCCTCGACAACCTCGTCGGGTGTTAACTTCTTCAGGGCCTTTTCAACCGAAGCATATCCGCCGTGCTGGCGATAAACCTCGTAGGATTTGATACCCGGAATATTTATGTTTTCTAATAGAATTTTCTTAGACATGACTCTTAATGCAAATTGATATTATTAGCCTTACAGTCGGAAATCAACTGATCGATCTTTTCTTTATTCAGATGTTCTTTATAATAATCACCTAGCTGCATCATTGGTGCATAACCACAAGCTCCGAGGCATTCGACACCTTTAACAGTGATTTGGCCATCGGGAGTGGTTTGTCCTTTTTCGATTCCGAGTTTATCACACGTATAGTCGATTAGATCTTCAGCGCCGTTCAGGCAGCATGGCGATGTCAGGCAGAATTCGAACATGTACTTTCCGACCGGCTTCTGGTTGAACATCGTGTAAAACGAAACTACTTCGTACACTTCGATTGGCTTAATCTCAAGGATTTCAGCAACCTTATCCATCAGCTCGATGCTGAGCCAGTTGTCATGCGCATCCTGAACTTCGTGAAGCACGGGCAACAATGCCGATTTCTTCTTATCAGCAGGATAATGGCTTATCAATTCATTAATCCGATCGGCCAGCGCCGGCGTGATATTGATTTGCTGTTGTATGTGTAAACGTTCCATCTTATTTATATTTCAGATTTCAGATTTTAGATTTCATTGCGCTGCATTTGCTCTCTAGCGACAACTGTTTTAAAATCCTTAATTCTGCTATCCTTTTATATTATTGTAAAATATTAAATTCAAAAAATCAAAAACCCACATTGCAAATTCCAAATTCCAAATTGCAAATTCCAAATTCCAAAAATCCATAAAAATCCAAAATCTGAACTCTTAAATCTGAACTCTGAAATTACTAAGCGTCCAATTCTCCCGCAATTACATTCAAACTCGACAAGGTTGCGATTGCATCGGACAGCATTTGATCCTTTACCAACTCGTTAAATGCCTGATAATAAATAAAGCACGGTCTTCTGAAATGCAATCTGTATGGGGTTCGGCTTCCGTCGGTGATCAGATAAAAGCCAAGCTCGCCGTTTCCGCCTTCCACAGCGTGATATACTTCGGTTACCGGCACAGGAACTTCGCCCATGATAATTTTGAAGTGATAAATCAGCGCTTCCATGTTAGTGTAAACCTCGTCTTTCGGCGGTAGGTAGTAATCCGGCACATTTGCGTGATACGGACCTTCAGGCATTTTCGCCAACGCTTGTTTGATGATGCTCATGCTTTCCCAGACTTCAGCGTTCCGAACGCAAAAGCGGTCGTAGCAATCGCCCGATTTCCCGACCGGTATATTGAATTCGAAATCTTCGTATGAACTATATGGCTGTGCTACACGAACGTCATAGTCGACGCCGGCAGCACGAAGGTTCGGACCTGTGAATCCGTAATTCATCGCACGTTCGGCAGAAATTCCGCCTATATCGATCGTACGGTCCATAAAAATCCTGTTACGTGTAAGCAGGTTTTCAAATTCCGACCAGGCGACAGGAAACTCCACAAGGAAATCGTCAAGTTTTTTAAAGGCAAGGTCGCTCCATTCGCGTTCAAAGCCTCCGATGCGGCCCATGTTCGTCGTTAATCGTGCGCCGCATATCTCTTCGTATATCTCGTAGATCTTTTCACGGAACTGAAACACATACAAAAAGCCGGTCAGCGCGCCGGTATCGACACCCATTACTGAACTACAGATAATATGATCAGCAATACGGGCGAGTTCCATTACAATCACGCGAAGGTATTGTACGCGTTTCGGGACTTCGATGTTGAGCGCTTTCTCTAGAGTCATCCACCAACCCATGTTGTTTATTGGCGATGAGCAATAGTTCAACCTGTCGGTTAATGGTGTGATTTGATAAAAGGGCCGATTTTCCGCAATTTTCTCAAATGCACGGTGAATGTATCCCACGGTCGATTCGCCGTCGATGATACGCTCACCATCCATCAACAAAATATTTTGAAAGATCCCATGCGTCGCGGGGTGTGTAGGCCCCAGATTCAATATCGATAGTTCGCTGCCGTCTTCGTTCTGCCGTTTTTTGATGACTTCGGCATAACGCATTTCAGGAGGTAGTAGTAAGTCTGACATTATGTTGTTTTTCTAAACTCAATTAGCAATTATCGGTTGTCCGGCCGAAGAATCGGTCGTCTTTGTCGGTTCGTCCGCCATCTTCGAGAGGGAATTCCTTCCGCATCGGAAACGAGACCATTTCGTCCATGTTCAGAATGCGTTTCAATTGCGGATGGCCTTTAAAAATAATTCCGTAAAAATCATACGTTTCACGTTCCTGCCAATCCGCACCCACGAATATTCCCGTGATTGTATCAATTTCAGGATTGTCAGCATGCAGGTAGCATTTGATCCTGATGCGTACGTTGTCGAACCAATTGTGCATGTGATATACAACCGCGAATTGCCTTTCAGGATCAGCATCCGGAAAGTGCATTCCGCATAAGTCGGTCAGGAAATTGAAGCGGAGGGATGTATCTTCCTTCAGAAACCTGATTAGAGGCACAATCGAATCGGCATTGGCTTCAAAAGTGAGAATGTCGTGAATTTGGGCGAAATTGCTAACAGCAGATTCAAATTCGGAAGTCAGGGTGTTTTGTATCACCTGGTTTTCTAATGCCATTATATTATTTAATATTATAAGAAGCCAATAATTCGGTATATTCAGGAGAGCTTCGTCGTCGAACCGATTCGGTTCTGACAAGTTCCTGTAAACGCATGATGCCGTCGAGGATCTGTTCAGGTCTTGGCGGGCATCCCGGTACGTAAACATCGACAGGAATAACCTTATCGACACCCTGCAAAACAGAATACGTGTCGAAAATACCGCCTGAAGATGCGCAGGCACCAACAGCTATAACCCAGCGTGGCTCGGCCATTTGTTCGTACACCTGGCGTAAAATCGGTGCCATTTTTTTTGCGATGGTTCCCATTACAAGAAGCATATCGGCCTGACGCGGTGAGAAACTCATACGCTCAGACCCAAAACGCGCAACATCATAATGCGATGCCATGGTGGCCATGAATTCGATTCCGCAGCACGATGTTGCAAACGGAAGCGGCCATAATGAATTTGCGCGCGCCATTCCTACAACCGAATCGAGTTTGGTTGCAAAAAAACCTTCACCTGTATATCCTTCAGGCGCGTCGACTATATTATATTTTTTTTCTGTATCGCTCATATCTCTAATATTTCAGATTTCAGATTTATTGATTTCAGATTAATCTACAATCTGAACTCTACAATCTGAAATAATTACTAATCCCACTCGAGGCCCTTTTTCTTGATGACGTAAAAGAAACCTACAAGTAGTAATAACATGAATATTCCCATCTTCAACATTCCTTCCATTCCCATTTCGCGGAAATTCACCGCCCACGGATACATGAAGATCACTTCAATGTCAAACAACACAAACAATATCGCCACCAGGAAATACTTAACCGAAAACGGGATTCGCGCGTTACCGATTGATTCAATTCCGCACTCGAAATTTTTATCTTTATTTTTTGACTTTCTGCTTGGTCCCAAATAACTTGAGACGATTATTGTTCCTACAACGAATCCCACTGCGAGCAACATTTGCATCAGGATTGGGAAATAGTCGAATTGGGTTGATTGCATAGTGATTTTTTGACGTAAAAAATTTAACTGCAAAGATAAGTCTCCATTATTAATTAGCAACCATAAAATCATAAATTCCGGGTAACGCGCCCGACATTGGCAGGTAATTTTTATTAATTATAAATAAGCGGCCGGAATTCTTCTTAATAACGACGAGCAGGGCTCCAGATTATGTGATTAGTCATAAGAATCAGTTAAATAGCAAAAAAAAACGTCCCGATAAAATCGGAACGTTTTCTAACATTCGTTAGGTAACCAAAGTTCTATATATCTAGTCTTCTATAGTTACCACCTGAGCAGCAACTTTACCTTTTCTTCCTTCTTCTTCTTCGTAGCTCACACGGTCACCTTCGCGAAGTTCTTCCGCGCGGATTCCTGAAGCATGAACGAAAATGTCTTTTCCTGTTTCTTCGTCTGTTATGAATCCGTAACCTTTAGACTCATTGAAAAATTTAACTGTACCTGTACGCATTGTAATTGTAATAATAATTTATAATGCGACAAATGTAACCTTTAATATAATACGAAGTTAGGCGCAGTGTTAATTTTTTATAAAAATAATTGATACCCAGACTTTTCCGGCGCTGAGCGTATTATTTTTAGATCTCTTTGCGCATATTTATATGTAATTCCTCCAGTTGCTTTACGTCTATTACCGATGGAGCGTCGATCATAACGTCACGGCCGGAGTTATTTTTCGGAAAAGCAATGAAATCCCGGATTGTTTCCTGACCGCCAAGGATCGCCACCAACCTGTCAAGTCCAAAGGCAAGTCCACCATGCGGCGGTGCGCCAAACTGGAACGCATCCATCAAAAATCCGAACTGGCTTCGTGCTTCTTCTTCAGTAAATCCAAGATACTTAAACATCAACTGCTGTGTCGCCTTGTCATGTATCCTGATCGATCCGCCACCGATTTCATTGCCATTCAAAACCATATCGTATGCGTTGGCGCGGACTTTCCCCGGATCGGTTTCCAATAAAGCCATATCTTCAGGCTTTGGCGATGTAAACGGATGGTGCATCGCATGGTAGCGCCCTGATTCTTCGTCGAATTCTAACAATGGAAAATCGATTACCCATAAAGGTGCAAATTCATCCGGATTGCGAAGTCCGAGTCGGCTGGCAAGTTCCATTCGCAATGCACTGAGTTGTGTGCGCGTTTTATGTTCGGGGCCTGATAATACAAAGATCATGTCTCCTGTTTTTGCTCCCGTTGTTTCGGCCCATTTTTTAAGATCGTCCTGGTCGTAAAACTTGTCTACCGACGATTTATAGGTGCCGTCGTCGTTGCATTTCACATAGACCATTCCGCTTGCGCCAACCTGCGGGCGCTTGACCCAGTCGATCAGCGCGTCGATTTCTTTACGGGTATAACTTCCGGCGCCGGGAACTGCGATACCAACGACGAGCTCGGCCGAATTGAATACCGAAAATTCCTTATGCTGCGCAACAGCGTTCAATTCGCCAAATTCCATCCCAAAACGAATATCGGGTTTGTCGTTGCCATACGTTTTCATAGCATGTTCGTATGTCATTCGCGGAAAAGCACCGACTTCAATACCTTTAATTTCCTTTAGCAAATGCCTT
>CAZLWZ010000129.1:0-5753 GCA_964563275.1 uncultured Flavobacterium sp. | reverse complement strand
TTGACCTTGCGGCGGTACATGGCAAGGACCGCTAAAACACGACGGTTTTGTACAAAACTTTCCTTGATGTCGTCAAGATAACCCTGCGAATGATAATGTGTCAACGCAGTTCCAAAGCTTTGGTTGACTTTTAGCCGTACACTGTTCATCTCCCTGCGGATGCTTTCAAGTGCGGGGGATGCATTGTCTTTTATCTCGCCATACTTATCAACGACCTCATCGACCCGTAAAATTATATCCCGGGTCAGTTCGACATTTGCGGCCTTTATGTGAAGCTGCGGATAATAATCATCAAATTTTTTAAAGAAGGCAAGCAGCGTGTTTACAGTTTCAGAGATTGCTGCGATTTTTCGGAAACTGGCGGCGTCCAGAAAGCTGTCCTCGATGCCAAGAAATTTGATCTCATACGAAATAGATTCAAATCCGTGATTGGGAATAGCATTGTTGTTCTGGTATGATGAAACATATTCGGAAGTTTCCCGCAGTGCGGCCATTAGCAAATCCGTGTTTCGAAATGGCGTGATATTATGCGCTTTTTCTTTTCCCGCATCGGTATTGCATAGCGATGAAATGGTTTCAAGAATCGTTGGAAACTGAAGGTCCTGAAGCGTCTTTTCGGTAATACTGATCATTGGAATATTGGCGCAATTTTATATGCAAATTTAGCTAAAAATCAGTAGCCGCACGACCCGCACCACATAAGGATTTGTTATATTTGAAAAACAAAAAGCCGTGCTTCCGAATATTCATCCTTCCTGGAAAAAAGCTCTTTCTGACGAATTTTCCAAAACGTATTACGCAGAATTGACCAGCTACGTTAACGACCAATACGAGACTCAGGTAGTGTATCCGCCAAAAGAAAAAATTTTTGCAGCTTTTGATTTCTGCGCATTCGATGACGTAAAAGTTGTAGTAATAGGGCAGGACCCATACCACGGACCCGGGCAGGCACATGGACTATGTTTCTCGGTAGGTGAGAACATACCCGTGCCCCCATCGCTGAAGAATATTTTTACAGAAATATCCGATGATGTAGCCGTGCCGATCCCTTCTTCCAGTAATCTGACCCGCTGGGCAAACCAGGGCGTATTGTTGCTTAACGCTGTACTGACGGTTCGTCACGGTGAAGCGGGAAGCCACGCCAGAAAAGGATGGGAAAACTTCACCGATGCCGTTATAAGAGAGGTTTCACGGAATAAGGAGCATGTGGTCTTTATGTTATGGGGCGGTTATGCGAAAAAGAAAGGAAAACTCATAGATAGAAGTCGCCACTGCGTATTGGAATCGGGACATCCTTCGCCACTAAGCGCCAATCAGAAATTATGGTTTAAATGTGCGCACTTCAGCAAGGCAAACCACTACCTGCAATTGCACGGAAAAACTCCCATAAAGTGGTAATCAATTAACGACGAAGTTATAGTTGCCGCCGCTGTCAATGTCACTTACGGTACTCGAGATATTTAATCGAAGATTTTGGCCGGTGCTTTCAGAGCGCAATTCGACCTTATCCAACGAAGTGCTGTTGTAACCAAAGCTCAGGCGATGTTCCCCGGTTTCGGTCAACCTTATTCCGCCCCGAAAATAATATTGTTCCAAGGTGGCATCATAATCAAGAACTGCATGAATAAATGATCCGGCGACTCCCGTACCGTAGTCATCAACAAACCTGTTACTTAGCTCGACGTATTCCCAGCTACCATCATTTATTTTCCTTTCCAGTAAAAAGGTGAAATTAAAATGCGGTGCATTGTTGGTGGTTTGACGAACGTCCAGAAGATTGGGCTGACCAACTTCCTGAAGAAGTCGCGGAATTAGCGCCTCGACATATAAAACATCGTTTACATTATAGTTAGGCTGCTGCTGAATATCCACCAGGTTTTCAGCCTCGACGTATGTTTCATTGTAAAAGCCGTCATCATTAGTATCACAACCAAGCAGAGTAAGGCTAAAAAGCGCGATAGAGCATATTTTTCTGAACATCATAATAATTTTAAAATCTATATCCGACACTTAACCCCACACGCGAAATTACATCAGGGCTTTTATCTTTATCGATCAGGTTTGTTCCGAATCCAACAAGGAATTCCGCCGCAATCTTCTCATTAAAATACATTTTATATCCCAATCCGCCGCCGAGCGCTATGTCAAAATAATCATCTTTCTGGATCGTATAATAGCCGTTGCCCGACGCATCGGTCGCTCGTACAGTCTCGCGAAAATCTCCCGCATTTGCCGATGCAAAGACCTCGGCAAAGTAAAATCCGCTCTGCCCTTTCGACAGATTATACCTCACGAATGGCAGAACCTCATATTTTGGCAAAGTGCTTCGGTAACCGCTGTCGAAATCATCATTTACCTTCTGACTGTTAGCATAACCAAAGGTCACGCCGAGCGAAAAATCGTTATTTAAAAATCGTTCGTAGCTGAGATTGATCTTTGAAAATGCGACAATCGACAGTACGTCAACCCTTAATTCGTTATTTCTGATCGGCGCTTCGTCATTTTGCGCACAGACTAGCATTGGCATCAGCAAAAGGACAAACAGTAAGTTTTTCATATAATCTGTAAATATGGCGGCTAAGATATAAAAAAAGGCGCTGCCGATGTGTGGCGAAAGCATAAATCAGTTAAGTGTCAGTGCACCCAGAATTTCTTCTCGTAAAAAAGGACCGCCGGGGTATTTTGCCGTGTAGTCAAGATTTAACCAGACCTGGCCGCGCTCGTCAATATGGTAATGCAAAGTCTTTCCGGCGCTCTCCTTTTCAAATAAAACTTTTTTGATCAGGTAATTGATTGTTTCAAGATCCTTTTTATCGCCAATAAGTATCTCGGGATAGATGTGGCCGCCGGTATGAATCAGCCGCGGAACGCCGCCAATGGACTTTACTGCAGCAGCCATCATAATGGCATGGTCATCGCAATCGCCGGAAAAATGCGCCAATGACTCGGTTGCCATCGCTATGTATTCGCGTCCTTTGGGATCGCTGACATAATTCCACCGTTCGTTAACTTCCTTGAATACGGCAAAACATTGGATCAGGGTGCTGTACTCGCTGTACCCTTTGACATCCCGAAAATACTTAGATGTTGCCATGATCGCGAAATTTCTGACCCGGGGATTATCGTACTGAACTGCTTTTATGATTTTGCTCTTGTTCGGGAACGGGAGTAACTTGGAAATGATGACGTCCTGTGGGTTTGGGTTGTCGACCATGGCATAAATCATATACCGATAATCCTCGTAAACACTGTTGAAGCCGTATTCATCAACGATGCTGCCGTATGCCAGCGCAACCAAGTACAAAGCGATACAGATAATAATGATGCGACGCAGCAATCGCAAAATGAGCTGGATGGTAACCACCAGTAATATAAATAAAAAGATTCGGTCAACCTGATACGGCCATTCGGGATCGATCGTATTTTGATGGATTATTATAAAAATAGGGACGGCGATCAGGATATTCAGCAGGAAAATTATGATTAAATCCCACGGCTTCTTAACCTGCAGTTTGTCGGTTACGTTTCGAAAAGAAATATCACTGTTTTTTACCATTCGGAGACTTGTGGCCGACGCGTTTTAGCTGTGAACGATCTCAGCAAAAGTACCTTTTTTATCGATAACCCTTAATTCGAGTAATTGATTTTGAATTTTGTTTAACAGGTTTTCTGAAAGCTTTTCCTGTGACCACTGCGTTATCGAAAGCCACTCATCGATATCCTCTCGTTTTTGGTTATATCTGGTTGCCAAAAGTGAATTTATTTCAGCAATATCCCTGAATTCCGAGGTCATTGCATTGATGATTTGCAGCAGCCTTTCTATCGTACCTGATTTTTGCTCAAGCACTTCTTCCCGCACAGCAATCACAAAACAAGGCCATGGAGTGGGGCAGTCGCCGATCCGCCTAAACACGCCGCTGTCAACGAGAGGTTTGGTCATAAATCGTTCCCACATAAAGTAATCGGCATTCCGGTTCTGAAGTGCCTCGACAGCACCGTCGATAGTATGAACCGTCTCAAATTGTAACTCAGCGGGATTCCAACCGTGATTTGCCGCATTGACATAAGCCATTAATTGTGATCCTGATCCGGGCCGACTAATCGCAACGGTACGGTTCTTAAGGTCATCAATTTTTGTATATGGTGAATCTGCTGCGACGTGGATCCCCCAGATTAATGGACTTTCCACATATACCTGCACAATTTTGGATGGATTGCCTGCAATGATATCCTTTATGATTCCTTCGGTAAGAATCACTGCGACGTCGGTTTCCTTACTTCGCAACATCTGGCAAAGTTTACCGGTTCCTTCGGGTACGTCGGTCCATTGCAGATCGATTTCGGCATCGCGAAACTTCCCATTCTCGATCGCGAGATGCCATGGCAAATTGAAATGTTCGGGCACTCCTGCAATTTTTATCGTTTGCATAAAATCTTCTGCTTTTGTTATTGAACCATTTTACCCAATGTGTACGTAATGAGATTATCAACGGCAAAGTAGGGATCGGCACTAAATGTTCCCGATGCCCGATTAGCGATAATCGCGTTCAGCGACAATGCATTGTGTCCTAATAGCGCCGCTAATCCATATATAGCGGCTGTCTCCATTTCAAGATTAGTAATTTTTTGTTCTTCAAACGAAAAATTGTCCATTTTCGAATTTAGCTGGTTATCCTGTATCGCCAGCCTAAGGATTCTTCCCTGCGGCCCATAGAAGCCGCCTGCGGTTGCGGTGATTCCCTGATGCATTTGTACGCCGGCAACTTTTGAAGCCAAAATGTCGGAACATGCCACGACATACGGCCTTCCTTTTCTGAGATCCCAGTTGGTGTGGGCAATAAATGCGTCCTCAAAAGCCGAATGCGAAACAGCATCGATTTGATATGAGCGAAGCATGTTATCTAATCCCAAACCATACCTTGACATTACAAAACTATCCACAGGGATATCAGCCTGCAGCGAACCTGATGTGCCGATCCTAATAATGTTTAGCCGGGTTAATTTTCCCTTTGGCATTCGTGTTTGAAGGTCAATGTTGACCAGTGCATCCAGCTCGTTTAGCACAATGTCAATATTGTCCGGTCCGATGCCTGTCGAGATGACACTGATGCGTTTTCCTTTATAAATTCCGGTCTGCGTTTTGAATTCGCGTTTTTGTGTCGAAAATTCTATGCTGCTGAAATGCTTTGTTATTTTCTCCACCCGATTCTGGTCGCCAACGAAGATGATGTCGTGCGCGATGTGTTCAGGACGCAGGTTTAGGTGATAGACGCTTCCGTCGGGATTCAGAATTAATTCTGACGATTTTATTTCCATTTTGTTATTGTTTGAACAATTTTTATCCGCCCACGCGCTTTACGGGGTAGCCCTCCTCTTTTAATATTTGCATGATTTTGTCCCGAAAATTGCCCTGAATGATGATTTCCTTATCCTTCGCCGTTCCTCCAACACCACACTTTGTCTTAAGCATTTTTCCAAGAACTTTCAAATCGTCGTCTGTTCCCTGAAATCCACGTATAATAGTCGCGGTTTTGCCGCCCCGGTTTTTTCTGTCGAGATATGCCTCAAGTCGCTGGTGTTTGGGATCCAATGTTTCATCGGTTGAATCCGCGGCCGCGAATTCAAAATTTTCATTTGTCGAAAATACAAATCCGCCTAAATCGCTAAGATCGCTAATTTTTTTTGCCATTTTATTCCCGGTAATAATGCAAAAGACATCGGGCGAAACCCAATGTCTTAAGCACTTTGAATGT
>CAZLWZ010000128.1:0-5775 GCA_964563275.1 uncultured Flavobacterium sp. | reverse complement strand
CACCATGCTCGGTGATTTCAAACATCACCTCGTTGGTTTCCTTATCTCTAACAACCGTCCCAAGCGGAACTTCGATGTATTTATCTTCGCCATCGGCACCGGTCGAGCGGTCGCTTCCGCCATCGCCGCCATGTCCTGCCTTTACGTGGCGTGCAAATTTTAAGTGAAACAATGTCCACAGACTTTTATTTCCTACCAGATAGACATGTCCGCCACGGCCGCCGTCACCACCGTCGGGACCGCCTTTCTCGATGAATTTCTCGCGGTGCAGGTGCGTCGATCCTTTGCCTCCTTTGCCCGATGAAACATATATTTTGGTGTAGTCTACGAAATTGCCTTCTGTCATGTTTTTAGTTTAAAGTTAGAAAGTTTAAAGTTTAAAAGTTTAATACCTGACAGCCACCGGCTGTCCTCCTCTTAATCTCAAATCTTCTGTCATATTTTTAGTTTAAAAGTTGGAAAGTGGAAAGTGGAAAGTTTAAAGTTTAAAGTTTAAAGTTTGGGTTTAGGGTAAAGTTAGCCAATTTACATCTACTGTTTTTCTGGTGAATTTTTGACCAATACTTTATCGATTTTGACGCCGTCCATATCAATTACCTCGAGTTCATAATTTTGCCAGACTAGTTTCTCGCCTTGTTTCGGGATACGCGACAGCTCGGTCATGATCAGGCCGCTGACGGTTGTCACGTCATAATCGTTGATCAAATCGTCGAGTTCGAAATACGTCAGGAAATCGTGAAGCGAATAATGCCCATCGACAAGCCATGTACCGTCCTCTCGAGCGATCAACTGGAAATCTTCTTTATAAAAATCGGATGCATCGCCAACCAGTGCTTCCAAAATATCATTCAGCGTGATGATTCCCTGAAATACACCGTATTCATCCGACACGAATGCGTAATGCACCCCGCTGTCTTTGAAATTCTGCAATGCTTTGTACGCCGTTGTTTGTTCCATTATGAATGGCGGATCGGTCATTATCGCCGACAATTTAAAATCGGCTTCCTCGAAGTGCGCAAAAATATTCTTCAGATTAACCACGCCAATGATATCGTCATGGTTCTCGCTGTACACAGGGTAAACCGAGTGGAGTTCGCGCAACATCAATTCCCGAACGTGATTTTTATCGGCGTGTAAGGGCAAAAAAGCAACCGATTTACGGTGCGTCATCAGTGAGTTTACTTTGCGGTCACCGATGTGGAACACGCGCTCAACGATATCCTGTTCAATTTCCTGGACTTCCCCGCCTTCGGTACCTTCACGAATAATCGCTTTGATTTCCTCTTCGGTCACCTTGCCATCGGCTGATGGTTTAATCATTAATATCTTCAGCATGAATTCGGTTGAAATGGTCAGAAGCCAGATGAATGGCGCCGTGGCAACCGAGATCCATTTCATGGGCATCGAGAATGTCTTGGCGATCTTTTCGGGATAGGTTAAGCCGATTCTTTTTGGAAGCAATTCCCCTAAAACGAGCGAGAAGAATGTCAGGATTACGACAACAACCGTAACCGACAGCGAATCGGCATATGGTCGCAGCGGTTCAACACCTTCTATGAACGCTTTGACATCGGAGGTGATTTTGTTGCCTGAGAAAATACCAGTTAAAATTCCGATGAGTGTTATTCCGATCTGAACGGTCGACAGGAATTTGTTGGGCGAATTTGACAGATCGAGCGCTACCTTTGCCGCCGCATTCCCTTTTCTTGCGGAATTTTCAAGGCGATTTTTTCGCGCTGATATCAGTGCGATCTCCGACATTGAAAAAACACCGTTGAGCAGGATCAGAAATAATATTATGAGTATTTCCATATATTTTAGCCCGGATGGCAGGGTAAAGCCCACAGCCCGAAAGCGGCCGATTTTAAATAAATAAAAGAGCGACCGCAGAAGCTCCTTTTATTTATATTAAAATCCAGCTTTGGGCGAGGACTTGGACCGTACAGCCGGAATTGCTACAAATTATCAATGACTTGAGCCAGCCTTTGCGTTATTTCCTGAATCGAGCCGATGCCGTCAACCGAGTAAAATTTGCCCTGGTCGGTGTAAAAATCGATTAGTGGCGCCGTTTTTTCGTTGTATTCCTGATATCGGTTCCGAATTTTATCTTCGTCCTGATCATCGCTTCTGCCGGAGGTTTTGCCGCGCTCAAGAAGCCGTTGCACCAGGACCTCATCGTTTGCCTCGAGCGCAATTGTCGCCGTAACTTCCCAGTTCTTCGTCGCCAAAAACGCATCAAGTGCTTCGGCCTGTGCGATGGTTCGTGGAAATCCGTCGAATAAAAAGCCGGCGGTATCAGCGTTTTTCGCCACCTCACTCTGCACCATTTTTATCGTAACCTCATCGGGCACCAGGTCGCCACGATCCATGTATGATTGTGCGAGCGCGCCCAGTTGGGTGTTGTTTTTTAAATTATAACGGAACACATCGCCGGTGGAAATGTGTGTGAGATTGTATTTTTCTTTAAGGAATTCGGCCTGAGTGCCCTTACCTGCTCCTGGCTTCCCGAATAGGACGATATTAATCATTCTGCGTTTATGTTAGTTGTTTGTGTTTTGACTAGTATTAATTTTCAGCAAGCTGATAGACTTCCGGTAAGTTCCTTCCAATGCCATTGTAATCAAGACCATAACCAACGATGAATTTATCCGGAATGCGTATGCCGACGTAATCAATTTTGATATCTTTTTTATATGCGTCGGGTTTTAGGAACAGCGTCGCGATCTTAAAATGTTTCACGTTTTGCTGCTTGAACATCGCCTTCAATACTTCAAGCGTGCTGCCCGTATCGACGATGTCTTCGATAACGATAACGGTACGTCCGGACAGATCCTGATTCAATCCGATCAGGTTTTTTACATCATTGGTTGACTCCATTCCGTCGTAAGATGCAAGCTTAATAAAACTGACTTCACAGGGTTTTTTGTAGTGTTTCATAAAATCGGCCACGACCATAAAAGCGCCATTTAGCACACCAATGAAGACAGGAGTTTCGTCGGCAAAATCGGCCTCGACCAATTGTGCCATTTCGGCGATAGCAAAATCAATTTCTTCAGCCGAAATGAACGGTACAAAGTGTTTGTCATGAAGTTGTATCACAAAAATCGGTTTAGAATAAGTTGCAAATATACTGAATTTGAGTGAGCAGCGCGGTGATTTCTTTTGCGGCCCGCGCGTACAAATTTGTTAAAAACACCTTAATATTAATCACATTGCACGTCGCCGGGCGGGGATTATATGTAACTTCAATGGTAAATCCTGTTTCGAAAAATGACGCCAAAAATACTTTTCAATTTACTGTCTATCAGTTCCATTTTACTTTTCCCAAATATGCTGCAGGGGCAACGCGACAGTATTTCGGCAACTCGGCTGTCGGAAGTTGTGATCAGCTCCTACCATATCAATGACAGCTTGATGAATGCACCGGCATCGGTTGGCATTTTAACGGGCGCCGATTTGCAACGCAACAACAACACCGACATCTCGATGGCGATGAATATGATTTCAGGCGTTCACATGCAGTCGGCCACTTTTAACACCAACCGCATATCGATACGCGGTATTGGTGCGCGAACGCCGTATGGAACCAATAAAATCCGTGCGTTTTTTGGAAATATCCCACTCACCTCGGGCGACAGCGAAACTACGATAGAGGATCTCGATATTGAAAACGTACAGCAGGTAGAAATTATAAAAGGACCGCTTTCAAGTGTTTACGGCGCAGGATTGGGCGGCGCAATTCTACTTACGCCAGGCAGATCGCCAGCCGGAACCTCGGCCTCGATTAGTACGACGCACGGATCCTGGGGATTGATGAAAACCACGGCCCGGGTTTCGACGGCAAGCGAAAAAGCCAATATCGGCGTAAATTATCACAACATGAAATTTGACGGTTGGCGCGAGAACAGTTCGTATCAGCGCGAGGGCGTGACACTCTCGGGTGAATTGTTCAAAAGGGAAAAATCGCGGCTGACCTACTTAGGGAATTATACCTATATGAAGGCGTTTATCCCAAGCTCAATCGATTGGGAAACATTTGAAAACAGTCCGCATGAAGCCGCTTTCACCTGGAAAGCCGCCCGGGGGTTCGAGCAATATGATTCTTACATGGGCGGATTGTCGTATGAATTTGACGTAAACCAATCGATGACAAACGCAACATCGGTTTTCGTAAATCACAAAATAAGCAACGAACCCCGGCCTTTCGACATCCTGCGTCAAAACACGACCGCTTATGGAGTGCGTACTCAGTTCGCCGGCCGGCTTAAAGTTGGACTGCCTATTTTCTATTTAATAGGAGCCGAATATTTCAGGGATGGATTTTCGGGGCAAACATTGGAAAATTTATATCAGGATAATAATGGGATGGGAAGTGTCGCCGGAGTTCAACTGACAGGCGCGACGCAGGATCGGGTTTTCTACAATGCATTTGTACAGGCCAACGTTGAGTTAGCCAATAAATTTAACTTGCGCGCTGGACTCAATCTCAACCAAACAAAGTTTGAACTGGAAACCGGATTCCCTATCGAAGAATCGCGAACAGAATCGTATCGATACGATGCAATTTGGGCACCGCAAGTATCACTGCTGTACACGCCAAATCGGTATACGACATTATATGCGTCGGCCAGCCGCGGTTTTTCACTACCGGCAATTGAGGAAACGTTGACACCCCAGGGAACCATAAATTCCGGCATAAAGCCCGAAACAGGCTACAATTTCGAAGTGGGCGCGAAAATGTACCTATTAAATAAAAAGCTTTATATCGAATCGGCGGTGTACCGAATGCTGATTAGCGATCTTTTGGTGGCGCGACGTATTGGCGACGATCAGTATGTAGGCGTTAATGCCGGGCAAACGTTGCATCAGGGAATCGAGTTATCGTCGCAATATAATTGGCAAAAATTAAATTGGCGAATTGAACCCTTCGCAGCGCTTTCCCTAGGGAAATATGAATTTGCTGATTTTGTTTCGGATGATATCGATTATTCAGGCAATGAGCTCGCCGGCGTGCCGTCGACAAAAGCATCGGCCGGCATAAATGTATACTGGAAGCAGTTATTTATCTCAGGAACGTACAATTTCGTGGGTGCTATTCCTTTGAATGACGGGAATTCGGCCTATTCGGAACAATTCGCAGTGACCGATATCAAAATGGGATGCGAGTTTATTGCTATTCCAAATCTGACTTTCGATGTTGCCGCGGGAATCAATAACGTTACAAATGAACGATATGCTTCTATGATACTTCCAAATGCTACGGGTTTTGGCAACTCGCAGCCTAGATATTACTATCCCGGACTCCCCATCAATTATTATTTTCAGCTGAGATTCCGATACTTGCTTTAGGGTCAATGATTTGGCTTTTATGGCATTGCTACTATATCGGAATTATGTAATAATACAGTAATTTCTTATAACAATTGGAAGGTCCGATGAAATAGCTTTGCATCAAACTTAAAAAAATAGTCAAAATGAAAAGATTAAATTTATTACTATGTACTGTTGTAGCAGCAGGATTGGGATTCACGTCATGTAGCAGCGATGACGATACAATTAGCGTTAACGATGATGTACAAATTGCAGGTACGTACCGATTGACTGAGGTCAATACTGACGACGTAACCGATTTCAACCAGGATGGCACATCCAACCTTAATCAAATGAACGAATCGAACTGCTATGATAACAGTGAGATTATTTTCAATGCCGATAATACATTTACCTACGAGATTAAATCAATTCTTGTAGATGAAGCTGCGGGAACCTCTGCTT
>CAZLWZ010000127.1:0-5792 GCA_964563275.1 uncultured Flavobacterium sp. | reverse complement strand
AAAATGGCGGGCATTCCAGTGGAAGTGCATGTAGCGAGCGAATTCGGCTATAACATGCCGCTTCTTTCTGAAAGACCTTTGTTCATCTTCATTTCACAGTCCGGCGAAACTGCCGACAGCCGCCAGGTATTGGTGCGCATCAAGGAACTGGGCTTCCCTTCACTGACGATCACGAACGTTTCGGGATCGACTCTTTCACGTGAAGCTGACCATACGTTATTGTTGCACGCCGGCCCTGAAATCGCAGTGGCATCGACAAAAGCTTATACAGCACAGCTGGCGGTTCTTGCAATCCTTGCAGCCGTAACGGCAGAAGCGCGCGGACGCGAGCTTGGATTTGATCTTGTCCGCGAAATGGGCATTGTGGCGAACGCCATCCAATCACAAGTTGATATGAAAGAAGAGCTTGAGAAATTGGCTCGCGACTTCCTTTCAACTACACGCAACTGCTTCTTCATCGGCCGTTTGATGGATTACTTCGTCGGTCTTGAAGGCGCACTGAAATTAAAAGAGATTTCCTACATCCAAGCGGAAGGCTTTGCCGGCGGCGAGCTGAAGCATGGTACAATCGCGTTGATCGAAGAAGGCACACCTGTCATCGCGCTTGCGACACAGGAGTCCGTTAACCTGAACATCCGCGGCAACGTTAAAGAAGTGGCAGCCCGTGGTGCAAACCCGATGATCATTTCAATGGAAGGCATGAACGAAGACGGCGACAGCCACGTGCTTCCATCCGTGCATGAACTGTTGACGCCGCTTGTATCGGTTATTCCGTTGCAGCTGATCAGCTATTACGCAGCACTTCACAGAGACTGTGATGTTGATAAGCCACGCAACTTGGCGAAATCGGTTACGGTTGAATAAACTATTTCAATAAAAGCTGAATCCTTCGGGGTTCGGCTTTTTTAATGGAATAAAACAGAAGAAACCAAAAGACCATCGCCCCTGGAAATAGGCAATGGTCTTTTCATTTACGAACCGGAAATTTCCTTTTGAACCTTCTCGCGGTATTCTTCGCTGCCGAGGAAGCTGGATTCGAAAGAATTTAAATTTTGGCCCAGCATAAAACTCTGCCACATGTTCAAGTCGTTCATGAGAATGACTATCTCGTTTTTATTGCCGGTGAGGTCCTCGGCATACATGGCGTCGTTCAGGATAAATGCGGTCGAACCGCCTTTAGCGCCCAGGTGAGCAAAGCGTTCCTGGTTTCCAGGATTCAGCTCCATCGGCCACTCCATCAGATCCCGGACGGTTTCGGCGGCTGTCGCCGGAAGTTCGTCGCTGGATATGACGTCCAGCAGTTTTCCATAATCATTTGCAGAAGCGCCGATCAGCCGATCTGACCACACTCTTTGTACTTCAAAAGGCATTTCGAAATTGTAGTCTTTGATATCGGTCTCGCCATTTGCCAGTTGATCGTTCATTTCAATCGCCAGTTTACGATATTCTTCTTCCGGCATCTGCTCAAGGGCATCAACAAGTTCCCCTTCGTAACCTCGGTTTTCAACATAGTCAGGAATCAGGAGTGCGCTGACGAGCGGATAGACCTCTTCGTGGCTTGTTAGTTCCAGCGCTTCCGCCCGTCTGTTGATCGCATCCAGGCCAAGCTCCCGGATAAGGTAATCGGTATTCGCATTTGAACTGTAGGTGATCATACCTTTTGCAACGTCATGCATCGTGATTTCATCGTCCGCTATGCCGGCTTCCTCAAGGCTTTGCAGCCACGCTTCGTGGGCATTGCCGTCTGTGCCTGCATAATAATATTTTTCCAGTTCTTCTTTCGGCACGACCTCGTTTTTATTCAATAAACCTTCATCAACCTGCATGGCGTATTCCACAGCAATCAGGATTTTCACCGTGCTTGCGAGGGGGCGGACCTCGTCGGCTTGATAAGCGATCAGGGACTCACCATTTTCAGCAAAATAAAAGGAGGTGGAATCCGGGTTTTCCTTCAAGTGATTGAGGACATAATCAGGATTATCCCGCAGCACGAAATAGCCTGCTGCAGCTATGACCAGGATAAGGGATCCGTACATAACCAATCTTTTTTTCGTATAGGTTTTCTTGTCGAGTAAAATAAATACGGCAACAGCAAGCAAAAAAGCGAAGAAGTAACTGATGTTGAAAACGAAGACGGCCACTAAGATGCCGAGTACGATCAGCACGGTTACGACAGCCTGCCGGATATTCTCTTTCGTTCTGCTTTCTTCTTTCAGCAGGGGGAGGAGTGCGAAAATGACAATCCCCGATAATCCTATCCACGCCCAAATATTCATAGGAAACGCTCCCTTTCTTTCGATTGATGGAGGATATTAATATTTTCTTTTCAATACGGAGATGATTGTGCCGTGCAGGATCAATAATCCCGTGATCAAGAACCAAATTGCCGTTTTGTAAGTGTCATAATCCAGTTCACTGATAAAGGAATCATACAATTCGATCAGGAGCCAGCCGAGCGGCATTAAGGGAAATACTATGCCATAGGATTTGTTTGAAATGCCTTGCCCGCGTTCATCTTTATGTTCCTCCCCCAATTCGAATTTCAGGGAAATGAAGATTGCGACAAAGAATATGATGACATACACAATGCGCAGGATAGCCAGGAAAGTTTCCATATCAGTTTTCCTCCTCTATTTCGTATTGAAAGACATCCTGCAATTCCACTCCGAATAATAGGGCAATGTCGAATGCCAATTTCAAGGATGGATTGTATCTGTTTTTTTCCAGGGATATAATGGTTTGTCTGCTGACACCGAGTTTATCTGCGACTTCACGCTGGGATAATCCTTTTTCTGCCCGCAGGACAGTAATACGGTTGCGAATTGCACGTTCGCCATTTGCTGGCATATACCATCACCTCTTCTCTCTTATAAAGTAAACTATTTTTTACTTTAAGTAAAGTATTTTTTACTTTTAGTATGAAATAGATTACATATTAAGTGGAATTAATAATCGATATTCCTTTTACAATAAAGAGCTTTATAAAAAGAATTTTCAAGAATGAAAAAGTGTATGAAGCACCTGCATATGCAGTTAATTATTGCTAAAATGGATGAGTGATATATAGAAGAGGGTTTTGACTCAAAGATTAAATGCTTGGAGTGGATGAATTATTACACAACAGGAAATGGATGACAGAATCGGCGGGGCAATCGCGGCAATAATCCTTGCGGTCATACTGGCAGTGGATGTGTGGGTCCTTCTGACAAAAGATTCAATCGCAGCTCAGTCCCTGGCGCTCGGATCGATGTTGATCCTGCTGCCTATACTGGTCCTTTCGTTGAAATCAAAGCTTAGTAAAAATTAAATGAAAGACAGCTTATGTGTGCAGAAAGAAATGCCTGCCAGCGGATTTCCGCTGGCAGGCATTTTCAGGTGAGCAGATCATTGAAGCTCATTGAAACGCTGCAGTGATTCAGCTTCATCAAATGAACTGTAAATATTGTAGTTATCGTTGTCCAATATCCGGTAATGTTGACTGATAAGGTTTTGCTGAAGGATATAGTTGGTATTTCGTTTGATTTCTTTCCACCAAATGACACCGCCCATTGTTTTCAGTCTCGGCCTATTATGCGATTCGAAGACCAGGGTGTCGATGATGATGAGCGGGTCGTCGCCAAGTTCGTGAAGGAGGATGTCGCTTCTTCTGAACAGGGTACATACGGCGATTGTCGTCGTCCATCCTGCAAGGGTACGGCCTTTTTCAATTTGGACCAGCGTTTTTTTCGATAGTCCGAGCATTTCAGCCATCTTGTCCTGTGTGAAGTCTTTTTCCGTGCGGATCAATTTCAGTTTATTGCTGATAAGTAAAATCAAATCATCTCTGTTCATCGTCTCTTCCTCTCTAAAATGCCAGGCTGTACTTAAGTAAGTCTTCAGTAGACTGGATGCTGGCAAAATCCTTGAACGGCACAAAAATCTCATGTGTGACAGGCTTTTTTCCATCATCCACCACTTCTTCATCGTTGAAATAGAAGGAAATATCAAGAGCAATGTCCTGTTTCTGCAAAACTTGTATCAATCCGTACAGGTTTTCCGCTTCTTTTTGCTCGGATTCCGGAGACCATTTCTCGGAAGACCTGATAACAAGATGTGTATATTCTCCAGCTTCTTTGTAATGAGGGATTTCTTTGCCGGTCTGCATTTCGTGCGAGGCCCCGCCGGATACAAGTACCAGCAGTTCATCGTAGTCAGGGAAATGCTCGGTTACGTGTGGCGTCAAATCCTGAGTAAGCTGAGTTTGCCAGATAGCCTCAGGATATTCATCGTAATAAACCCCGTTCCAGTTCCATTTTTCCGCCCGGAATACTAGATCCTCCTGCGATTCGGGATAAAAAAGTCCACTGTAATTGCTGTCCACAAAATTATATTGAGCTTCTTGTAAATGAAAATCCATCCCGTATTTTTCTTCCAGATGCGTTTCCAGCTCTTTTGCGACAACTCCCTTTTTAAAAGGCAGGCCATAGATAAGGCTGTATCCCACAAAAATAACAGCAACCATGAAAAAGCTGAGTATAATCAGGAGCACTTTCTTCCATTTCATAGAGAGCACCTCGCATCTTCTTTTAGTGTAATATTACACTTTAAATTACTTTTGTCAACTAGTAATAATGGCATACAGAAGTTTATAAAAATATTGACAAATAATTCAAAGTATTTTATTATTACGTTAGGCGATATAACGTTAGACGTAATAATAGAGAGGAGCTGACAAAACTTATGAGTTTAAATGAGCGATTTTCCGAGCCGACTTTATTTATCTTAATCAGTTTAGCTGAAGAAAATAAACATGGTTATGCGATTATGGAAGATATTGAAAAATCGTATGACGTCAAACTTGGACCCGGTACTTTATATGGTGCAATCAGCCGCATGGAGAAAAGCGGGTTTATTGAAGCTGTTCCTGCGACCGATCGGAGAAAACCTTACCAAATTACTCTGGAAGGAAAAGCGTATTTGCAGGAAAAATTAACGGAGCTTGATACGGTGGCTAAATTAGGATTCAAGAGGCTTGGCCTGATATGAAGTGGCTCATTCATTTATATCCTAAAAAGTGGAGAGACCGTTATGGGGAAGAATTTCTGTACATTTTGGAAAATAGGAATCTGTCTTTTAAAGATGTTATCGATGTAGGAGTTAATGCTTTGGACGCAAGAATTTTAAATTTGGTGGAAGGAGTTTTTGATATGAACAATAAAGTCCGTGAAATTATGCTGGGGTCAGTCTTAAAACGTTTCTTGATCATCGCTTCGATTGTTCTGCTGGGCAGTGTCGGGGGTTACTGGGTGGGAACTGGCACTTCTTCAATTTCAGAAATGTCGCCAATGGCAGTATTGTTAATCGGCCTGGGCTCGGGGCTGTTTATCGGTTACGTAGCGGGTGTTGTGAGAGGGATTATGCGGGTGATAACAGTTGCTCAAAAAGAAGATGTATTCCTGCCCAACGGCAAATTGAAGTTTAATAAATCAGAGGGTTAAGCACCTCTTCAGTCCATGGTGAGGAGTAGGAGTGTAGGGATATGAACTATAAAATCATCAAAGACAAGAAAGTAATAGCAGGGTTGATTTTATCTGTTACAATGTCAGCAGCCGCAATTTTACTTGCATTATTCAATAGTAGTTATTGGGTATTGCCAGTCGCGTTATCGTGGATTTTGTTGTTCGTTTCTTTAAATCGGGCTGATTCAATAAGAAAAATTGTTAATTGAAAAATTTCCTGTAATTGGTTATAATGCGTACCTTAAGAACGAGTCTTTCGCGAGTCGAATTATTTGAATATAATATATGTTATAA
>CAZLWZ010000126.1:0-5812 GCA_964563275.1 uncultured Flavobacterium sp. | reverse complement strand
GTTTATGTACACTTTGTGGCGGCCATGTTCGTTGTCGAATGAGAAGCCGTCCCCGGCATATCCGATTTCATAAACGCCTTCTGTAACGGCGGCAAACCCTGTCTCCGGATTCGACTCCATTTCGCCATGCGCCTCAGGATGATAACATGGGAAAGTTGGATTTTGACCAAGGATATATTTAATGTCGGTCAGCAGCAGCTCCTGATGTTGCTGTTCGTGGTTGATGCCAAGCATGATTATCTGCTCCAGTTCCGTATCGATGTCGGACATCAGCAAAAGTTTCATATTGACGTCAACATGTGCGCGGTACTCATAAATAGTTTGTACGCTTGGCCGCGTGAGGTTACCTCTATCACGGCGAAGCACCCGTTTTCCAACAGTGTTGTAGTAGCTATTAAACAGAAAATTAAAGTCGTTGCTGAAGATTTCATACCCGGAAAGATTATCCTTCAGTACAAAATTCTCAAAAAACCAGGTCGTGTGTGCCAGGTGCCACTTAGGCGGACTTACAAAAAGTGCAGGCTGCGGAACATAATCCTCGGTTTGCAGCGGGTGGCAAATGTGTTCTGTTTGCTGCCGTACCGACTGATAAAATTCTGATAGCTCCATGTGGTGGTTTTTACACTAAGTTACAAAAATTTTGAGCTTATAAAAGCGGCTTCTGCAATTGTTGCCGATTACCGATTGCGTCCTTTTTCGTCGGGGTAGAGCTCAGGCAGCGGATCGCTCTGCCAGAATTCTTTGGTATCGGCATCGATTATGGTCAGCGGACCAGTAAATGCCGCTCCGGTATCAACGTTCCAGATACAGGCTTTGTTAATCGGTACCGTTTCGCCAATTTTTGTGACCGGGGTGTGGCCTATAAATATCTCGTTGTATAAAGTTAGTCTTTTTGGATAGCGAACATCGTCTTTCGCAATTGTCGGATCAAGCGCAAGTGCGGTTTCCCAAAGCGTGCGATCCCAAAACTGCAGCCTGGGAAAATGCTCGAGGTGAACACCATGCATATTTGTAAAACCAGCATGGAGAAACAGCCGGTTGTCATTGTCGATATAATGATCCTGTAACGATTTTAGGAATCGGACATGCTGTTGCTTGGTTTCTTCGGTTACCTTCAGGTACGCGGTTACCGTTGATTCGCCACCGTGGTTGTACCACATCAGGTTATCCCGGCTTTCACCAAGCCAGTTGCACAGCAAATCGTCGTGGTTGCCGCGGATGAAGATGCAATTGTGGGTCTTATCGAGGTCAATCAGGTAATCCAGGACCTGAGGCGACTCGCTCCAGCCATCGACGTAGTCGCCTAAAAAAATTAATTTATCCGCTTTAGTGGCACCTGCCCGATCCAGAACTTGCTTCACGGCACGCAGACCGCCATGTATATCTCCAATAACTAATGTTCGCATCGAGGGTTTCTAAAGGAATTATGGTTTTTAAATTAAGTTTTTTCGCGGAATAATCGTACAGAGGTTGATCTTTTTAACAATTTCAGCAGAAAAACTATTGAAAAACGGCAGTTTGCAAGTGTAATTTTAACTCAGATTCGATGTGTCGGATAATGTAATTTGGAAATTATGAAAGCACTTCTGATGGTAATTCTGTTACTTCCGCTGCAGCTGCCAGCGCAGGAAGCCCGTGCTGCAAATTACAGGATTGGTAATGCGGTACAGGAATGCCGTGGCCGTGGACTATGCGATTTATCATGGAGCGACGACGGCACCGAGTCACGTAGTCAGGCGGGCAAATTGTCGGCAAGTACTTTCTTACTGAAAATCAGCCGGCAAGCGCTCAGCGAGGCCGATGAGATAAACATAGTGGGAAAGCCGCTGAAAGAAATATTACCTGGAGAAACTCTGTATTTTAATCAGCCTAATGAATTGCTTTTGAATGGAGAAAGCCTGAAAGGTCTAAAGATGAGTTCTGAAAGTAACAGCATCGCAGCGGGTAATTATCCGTTATTCGTCAGCCCCGACTACATAGAAATAACATTCACGCTTACCCGGTCAAAATAATCTTTATATGAAATCATTCATCTTTCATATCATCGTCCAGCTCCTTTTGCAGGTATCATCGTACGCCGCAGTGTCGCCAACAAATCCCGACCCTAACGCCGTCGTGGGCGAAATGATGGCTGAGATGCGTGAGGTGAATAACTGTTATTCTGTGCAAATCGACGAGCATCAATCGCGGGTCGACGCAATAAGGCTGCGACTTGTGGCGGCAGTATCGCTGGAGAAAAAAGTCGAATTGTTGATTGCAAAAGACAGTCTGTTGGAGGAAATCAGGCTATTGAAGATTCAGAACAACAGCGACATTTCGAAAATAAGATATATTAAAGGACTGCAGATAATTAAAATCCTGTACGAAAAAGTGCTTAGTCTGGATCACCATTTCGCATCGGTGCGTACATTGAGTGAAATCAATAAAATGTCGAATCCTAACCAGTACCCCGAATACGGAAAATTGAAAGAAATTATTGCGGCAAAACGTGAGAAAAAGTACGCATTTGATCTAACGACCGTGTTAGGGTCGAATACCGTTGTTTCTGTAGTGCAAACGCTAAATACTATGCTGAGTTCAAACATGAGCAGGGAGGAAAAGGAAAAGGAACTCGCGACTGTTGAATGCATTATGGACTTTACACTCCGGATGCAGAACGATTTAAACACGATTTACTTTGAGACAGCTTTTCTTCAGGCGAGCAATGATAAAATGAAGGAGGAAATTGAATTGTTGTTCCGTGATTATACCAAACCAATCGAATATAATCTTGGGCTCGATAGCTGCAGAACGAATGACGATTGGGAAACCATTTCGAAGAAAATCAATACGTACCTCGAACAAATCAAAGCGGCCACGGGTTCCAGCCAGTACAAGCTACAGGTGAACCTGGAGTTTTCGATTGACCGGCTTTTGCAATACATAATTATGTACAACAGTTTTATCGATCAGGGCGGGAAATTCTACGAGAAATTCAAGATCATCCTGAACAGCTATGAAAATGAGCAGCAATGCGCGACGAAACTGCCTCCTGAATACCAGAAGCTGAAAGCGGATATTGATGTTGCAATCCAAAAATTTAATGTGGCCTACAAGCCAGTAGAGGTTAACGGCACGAAGATGAAGGAGATCTTGTATGGATTAAACGAATTCGAATGATTAAAAGTAAGTGCTATGAAATTTATTTTTTCATTTTTTCTATGTATAGCGATGACATCGTTGTGGTCGCAGAAAACCGCGACCATCGATTTTTCGTCCCGTATTGCGCCGGTGAACAGAATCACAACTAAGAGTAACGTGCCACTTTTGACCGCACGCGAATATAGAGACGATATAGGCGGAACATTGGTGGTTACGGGTTATGTGCATAAAGACAAAGTGTTTCTTGCGTCGGTGAAGCTTGAGGTTCCAGCTGGTAAAACTGCAAGTAGAGCCCAAGCAATGTTGTCGGGAGGGTGTGATAAAAGCAATGATTGTTCTGCAACGTGCGGAAAATCCTCGGATGTAATAGCACTTCTATGTGTCGGTGCCTGCTTAATTTTCTGTCCCTAAGTCATGTCTATTTGTAAAAATTGCACCTCTTTTTTCGTCGGTAAATTCTGCCACGCATGCGGTCAGGCTGCCACGGCGAACAACCGTCTTGAGACTGTCGCTTTGTCTAAGGAGGTGTTTCACTCCACATTTCATACAGGAGGAGGAATGACCAAGACTGTCAGGTTGTTATTAATAAAACCGCAGCAGGTCCTGCACGGTTATTTAGATGGTCAACGCAAAATTTACTTCAGTCCGATTAAATTGTTCCTTGTGTGCAGCGTGATTTACCTCACGGTAAACATTTTTGTCGACGATCATGACCGGTCAGTTGTCAAAGTTCCGCTGGAAGAACTAATTGCGACACACAAGTACTTCTTCATATTTGGGTCGATTTTAATTTCAGCAGCCTTGAATCGTGTAATCTTTTGCAGAAGGAAGTTTAATTACGCCGAGCATGTGGTTGTAGCGATGTATGTGTATTCGTTCATCTATATCTTCATGTCAGCAGCTATGATATTGATGTTCTGGTCCGGTTTGAAATTAATATGGTATGCAATGTTAATTGCAGCAGGGTACTATGTCTACGCGATGACCCGCTTTTACAGAGGCGGCAACATATTACTGAAAATAGCTGTAAGCGCTATAATTTACATACTGACCTGGATATTGTTCCTGATCCCGCTTTTGTATTACGTCATACGCTCAACAAAACAATTGTAGTTTATTAATTGTGGTTATTTGAAGGGACGGCAGCGACCACGCTGCCGTTTTTTTTGAACAAAAAATTAACAATAAATACAGAAAAGCCACTGCCTGACACCAGAATACGGAACTACATTTACTAAGCTGATTACTCGAGGATTAGCGTTAATTATTTATACACCATTTAAATTTAGTATCATGAAAAAAGTTATTTTATGTTTCGTCGCCACGTTAGCAACCATGAGCGCTTCTGCACAGGCAAATTCAAAAAACCCGCTAGACCAAATTGGAAAAATCCACAACGATCTGGTTCAGCAGTTTATTGATCAAAACGGCTCAACAACACTTCCTACAGCAATGGTAGCATCAGAAATGAAAAAACTGGCGAGCCAGCACCCACAGTTGAAAAAGTACCGATTTTCTAATTCGTACCCCTTTGACTTGCAGATAATTGAAAAGGGACGTTCTGACTTTAAAAATAACTTCAGGAATGTTATCGCGGCGCTATCCACTTCATCCGTTGTAAAAACTGAACTTCAAAGGCTTATTGATTATCATTTTAAAATAGCTTTTGAATCGAAGAAAACCTCATATAACGATTATTATAATCACATTGTCGAGTTCGAAAATTCAATCTTAAGTAATAATTCAATAATATCTCCTGATAAGAATATTATTTTGGCTGGAACAGCAATAGCACGATACTCCGTACATATGTGGGAACGTACCTATAGTGGCGGCGGTTCAGGATTAGGTTTTTGGAACTATGTACTCGTCGGAGTTTGTGATGTCGTTGGAGGCGTAGCGGGATTCGTAGCTTCGGAAGGAAACTGGGACACTACAGTACAATATGCCAGTTCCACAAGTACCGTCGCACACAACGAAATAAAAGGAAAAAGAAATTAGCTAAATTCCGAAAAGCGTGAGCTTTTCGGAAATTTTTATTTTATGCAAAAACTATTATTTATTTACTCCTGTGTTTGGATACTCACATCCGGCTATTGTCAAGATTCCCTACGTCTAAATGAAAATTCTATTTATCTGGTAGGTAGAAGTACGATGTCAAAACACAATATTATTGCGGGTGATTTTAATATTAAAGACACTCTTCTGACACATATCGGGATAGGGTATTATGATGGAAATAATTTAACGATTTTTAATATGTCACCCACTAAAACAGATTCCAAAGGATCAAATCTAATAGTTGAAGGTTTGGCGGAATTTATTGATTACGAGGATATTTTATATTTTGCGGTTTATGAAGTTAAAGCTGATAGTGCCGAAATATCAAAGATGAAAAAACTCTTTAACAACTATAGAAATAAAGTATATTTATTTGATCAACAGTTTGTGCTGTTCCGCAATGAAGCGTTGTACTGTTCGGAACTCGTCGCAAAAACACTATTCGATGTAAATCCCGAGCGCTTTAAAATCCGACCTACAATCAAAAAACTCAATTATTTTTATAGTAATATGTTGAAGGTCAATAATTTTACTTATATTCCCGTCGATTTTTTCCTCGATTTACCCGATGTTAGAATTGTTTCCGAAAAGTTTTACTAAACCAATTCAT
>CAZLWZ010000125.1:0-5850 GCA_964563275.1 uncultured Flavobacterium sp. | reverse complement strand
AGCGTCAGGTAGTTTATCGTTTGATCATATTGCTTCGGTGTTACGATCTGCTGGTGTATTTCGGCATTGTCGTCGCTAAAATACAAGTAGTCGTTGATCACTGAATACTGCAGTTGCGCCTGAAGCCATTTGGTGTTGGCAGTAACGGTAAAATTGTTGAATTTTTCATTTTTAAAATCATTGACCCAATTGTAGTCTCTATAACTGCTTTGGTGCAGATTGAACAGATGGTCGGGCAATTTGTTGGTTTTTTGGTACTGAAAAGAAACCCTGTTTTCGGGATCAAAGGCATATTCAAGATCGCCTTCCAACTGTGATAACGACTGGTCTGAGAGCGAATTTATCGCAGTAAACCTGCCGCGCCATTTGTTTTTTCGGTACTCATACCGGCCTCCAAGCGTATTGATCCTGTCCTGCAACACACCCGGTAGTACCTCGCCCTCAAGAATTCGAATTTTGTCAAAATAGAAATTATAACGAAAATCTTCAGCAAAAAAAGTAAACTGCCCCAGGGTGCTGTTTTCGTATACGGCTCCAACTTTGTTGTACATGCGGTTGTAGCGGGTTTCATCGTTAATACCAGCGTTGACAAATGAGGGGCCGAAACGTTGTACATTCTCGTCGTCCTCCAGCGCGGTCACCAGCGTGTTCTGACTAAACCTGAAGAATTTATGTTCGTAATTAAATTGGTGCGTCAGATACAGGTTGTTACTACCTTTCTCTTTATTGATCATAAAGCTATGATCAACAAAGTAGCGGTTGCCTTTTAGAAGTGATGCCGCATCACGAAGGTACACGTTTAGTCGCACTCTATTCTTAAAATCATCATTGCCGCTTTTAAAGTCGCCGACATTGGTGATACCACCGTTTTCACCGTTGGTAAGATCCTGAGCGGTGAAATGTGCATTGAGAAAATATCGCTTGTTGAGTGTGTTATAGCTTGTCGTGAAGCGGAAGTTTCCGGCGCTTGACAGTTGATTGATGTACTTGCCAAGGGACCTTAGTCCGCGGTAGCCGATCGAGAAATTCAGCCGCTCCGAAGTATTAAGTGTCAGGAAAGCGTCCAGTGACTGGCCTTGCTCCATCACGGTTTTAAAGTACAATTCGGTTAGTGGCGTAGCAACGGAATAATACCTGATATCATTCGCCTGCATATAAAAAAAATGTTTCGCACTAAAACCAATTCCGGGATAGGCAGTTTTATCCGAAAAATCTCTCTTTAATTCATTGTAAGGCTGACCTTCATTAGCAAAAGGCAAAAGGCCGAAGTTGTCGCGCCGAAGATAGTTGAAGCGATATTCCTTATTTATATGAAGCGACGTATCAACATATGTAGTGTCGCGTTCGAGTGTAATGATCCTGTATTGATCAATACTGCCTTTGATTGCCTGACGGTTATCGGCGGCAGGTTTATCCCCTGTTGCAGGTGGCTCTAGCAAGCCATCATCTTGTGCATAAGACGCAGAGGCTAAAACCAATAAAACGAGAAGCAGATAACGAGTCATAAAGAAAGGTTCGAAAGCAAAAATACGCATTTACAAAATAACTATTCTATAGGAAATCCTAAATAAAAAAGGCTGCCCGTGTGGGCAGCCTTTCCATAAAATCAGCAAAAAGACTATTTCCTGATATTGTTTTTGAATTTACCAGCAAGTGACGACATACGCCCTTGGGCCAAGACATCTCCAGCTTCGTTTTCTAAAGTATATGTAGAACCTGTTTTTTGAAGCACAGCAACGATAGTTTCGCCACCGGCAAGACCTCCACCTGCTTGTGATGTAGGATGGTTACTTGCATACTCAACCGGAATAGTTACCGACCAGGTTCCGAACTTTGAAATCTGCATATGCATATCGTGTGAGAACACTGCCGCCGGAGCAGGGCCCGCAGCATACAGATCAGCTATGATCCAATATTCACCATCAGGCAGATCTTCAGAGATAACAACACTTTCCGGAGAAGCTGCCGTTGCGCCAGCATACCCAGTAACCTCGTCAAAAGACGACGCATCTATAACATAGATATCAAAATCGTAGTCATAAAAGTGTGCTGTTCCACCTGCTGCAGTCGAATAGGTCCCTTCGTGCAAAGTCCCAAAATCGTCAGCCGTTGTTTGATCCCACACCAGACGGGCGCCAACATCATTGCTAACATAGTCTGCAACATTGATTGTTATGATTTGCGAGTCATCACCAACAAGAGAATTTCCATTGAAACCTCCAGTTAATCTTAATCTCAACACTTCACTACCTTCAACGTCCAAATCAATTAGCGGAGTAATATCGATTGACATAGTAGTAGTATACGCCGGGAAATCAAATCTATGTCCGATCATCCCCTGACCATCATCAATGCCAGTCTCAGATCCACTGGTCTCGAATTCTCGAAAAGTCATCTCACTGCCATCTGCAAGCTGCAGAACTAAACCGGAACTGGCGTTCAACGCTCTGTCCATCGTTAGATTGACTGTGACAGTTTCGCCTTCTGTAACGGAGAACTCAGTTTGATCGACGCTTATAATAGGTCTCTCTACAGTAGACACAACATTGTCATCATCAAGACATGAAGTTACGCTGGCAGCTAACACTACCATCGCTAAATATTTTATTCCAGAAATTTTTCTCATAATGATTTAATAAATTATTGATTTCTAACGTATGTAGCAGTAAAGACCATATTGTCTTCGCCTGGATAAGGACGTACTTCGTAAACTATCCTAAACGAATCTTCGGTCAAAACTTCCCCATCAATACCATCCGATGAAATACCCTGAACGGCATTGGAGAAACCTCCAAGTGTTTGGTTAGGAGGGAGCGAAATTTCACCGCAGATATCAACAAATGTAAATCCTGGTGGATTAAAGGTGGTAGGAGCCCATCCACCTAAATACAAGGTTCTAAAGGTATTCACGTCGATTTCAGTAATAACCTCGTTAGTTCTGACGAACGTACCGACGTTACTGACAATTGTTACAGTATAATTACCCGCCAAAGTAGATTGACAACCAACGAATACTACGTTCACAGTGCGATATTGCTGACCTACAGTAAAGCCTTCTGCATCAACTGTAGTTAATCTCAACGTAACTTGTGTTTTTTCAGTAGGATTAAAATTGCCAGTGTTGACCAAGATTGGAATTTCACCAAAACCAGAACCCTCAGGTATAACAAATGATCTGGAATTGTCAACAAAATCGAACTCAACACCTTCTACAGCTGTGGAAGATTCTGCGACAATTTCATAATGAACAGTCACATCTTGATCTATCGGCGCACCATCGCCGCCCCCTAACACATTCACCGGAATTCTTCGCTCGACAGCACCTTCATCCTCGAAATAAGGCATAGAAACCATGTTGCTTGGAAATCCTATCACCCTGTCGCTCGAAACAAAATTTTCGATGTCGCGGATATCATCATCGGTACATGACACTACCAATGTCAGTGTCATGAAAGCCATAATTACTCTTTTCATCTTTTTCATTTTTTAAATATTAAAATTAAGGGACATACCAGAATGGTGCACTGTTAAACGCATCATCCTGAGTCTGGTTAGGCACATTTGCTGAATTGGCAGTGTACTCAGAGTTAGGATACATTAGACGCAGTGGTCGGTGAGGACGTTGTGCTGTCAATGCCAAAGGAATCTCTGGAAAACCTGTACGGGTATTTTCAATCCAGCTTTCAATTCCGTTAATACCATTTAGTGCCACCCATTTTTGAGTTATGATTGCTTCAAGTTTGTTTGCGGAACCATCCCATCCCACGCCATCAACACCATTGTTTGCGGAAAGATAACCAGCAAGACCGGCAGAAACACCATATTGTGCAAACGATGCAGCTATGCCGCTCTCGAATAGTGCTTTGGCATCACCAGGCAAATAGCCGCGTAAAACAGCCTCTGATTGAAGGAAGAAACTTTCAGCCAATGTCATCACATAGCCATCCTGCTCAGGAGAACTCACAAGACCTGGTCCTAACTCAGATAAGGTTGCAGGAGCATTACCTTCAGGAGCAGAAGAATCACCTTGAACAACACCTACAACAGCTCCACCAATAGTTGCATAAATCTGACTACGACGGGGGTCTCCTGTAGTATTCAGGAAACTAGCTGCCGGTTGTGCTGCACGAATGAAGCGGAATGTATTTGTTTCAGCACCGGTAATCTCAAAAAATTGACCATAAAACGGATTCTGTCTGTCTGCACGTGAGTTACTGTAACCCGGATTAATCGTTACAGACGATGCTATAAATGAAGCATCTGACAATGAAGCCCATCCGGCCGTAAATGCATTACTTAATTCAGCACTTGCTGAACCAGACTCAACTTTCTCACTAACACGGATTAGCATTCTTAGCTTCAATGTATTTGCAAAACGAACCCATCGGCCCATATCACCACTCATCATAACATCCTCTCCACCAACAGCTATTGTTTGAGCAGGTGCAGATGCGATCATTTCGATGGCAGTATCAATATCATTCATTAAATTAATATATACTTCCTCGTCATCATCATACGCTGGGGTAAGGTTATTTACACCTTGGTGCGCTTCAGAATAAGGAATGTCTCCATAAAGATCTACCAGATACTGAAAGTAAAAACTACGCATTATCAAGGATATAGCTTTGTGATGATCATAATCTTCGGAATCATAATTAATTATGTTACTGAAATTAGCAGTCGAACGGTAGAAACCATTCCAGATACCCGTATAAAATGAATTGGTAATTGCTAGAGAAAACTCATCAGCAAATCCACCCGTAAACGAATTTACGTTCGCTCCCCAATTGCCCATGTAAACATTACCTAACTGATTCGCAGTTACAGCAAAGGGCGCAAAAGAGCTTGTTTGTGCCCCGGCTAACGCCAAGTCAGGTGTGATTTGCTCACCGACAGGGTTATTACCAGAGGTATTAACATCAAGATAATCCTCACATGAAAATAACATGAGAGCGAAAATCGGTATTATTATTCTTAATCTTTTCATTTGATTTTTTTTTTTAAAATGACATATTAACACTGAAACCAATAGTTCTTGTCGCCGGATATTGGCCTGTTACTGACAAACCTTGATCGTTTCCTGATGAACGCGAAAATTCAGGGTCAGCATACTTTCTGTTTTCTTTTGGCAAAACAATGAAAGGGTTTCTTGCGTTGACACCTAATCTAAGAGAGGTAAGTTTGAGTGCATCAAGATACTCTCTTGAGAAAGAATAACTCAACGAAAGCTCCCTTACTTTAAACGCTGTAGCGTCGAGAACAAAATTCTCTGTTACAGAGCGATATTCATTAGAAAAATAGTTAAGGTAGCTAGTGTAGGTCGTACCACCTGTAACGATAGAAGTGTTTTGCTCGTACACACCCGAGCCCGGCGACGTCTCAATAGATGAATTAGGGAATATGAAACCGCTTCTACCTGTCTCCGCAGATTCAACCAAGTGACCTGACCACGCCATCCAGTCCTTAGTACCAGCCCAGAACTGGTGACCAGTACGGTAGTCCATAACAGCAGCCAAACGGAATCCTTTATACTCGATAGAGGTATTGTAACCAAGGATATAATCAGGAGTAACTTTACCTAAAATCTCATACGACGATGATTTTTCCGGATTTCCGGTCGTCTGATTTATTATAACTCGACCTTCATCATCGCGAAGGTAAGCTATACCCTTAATTAGCGGATACTCTTGCCCTTCCTGAGCAAAAATACCTACGCCGCTACCAGGAAAATCAACCAACGCAATTTCGGTCGCCTGGTCAGAAACTTTAAGAACGTCTGTTTTGAAAGATGAGTAGCTAATTCTGTTTTCCCATCTCAAACCATTCTGCATTTTAATTGGCGTAAAA
>CAZLWZ010000124.1:0-5917 GCA_964563275.1 uncultured Flavobacterium sp. | reverse complement strand
CGAAATCTGACAGTACAAAAAAATTCAAGCTCCGATATTTCACCCACAGGTGGGCAGATGCCGAGGCTTCTCGGTTTGGCGCAGGCCTCGAAAATATACAGGAACCTATCAGGCATTGCAAATGCAACGAATTTTTCGGTGTATGGCAATGAGATCGCGTGGGGAACCATTGGTAATGCGAGTACTTCTGAAGGCTTATTTTTTGAAACCATTAATGCGGCCGGGGTACTGCAGGTACCGATGGTGATGAGCGTCTGGGACGATGAGTATGGCATTTCGGTGCACGCCCGCCATCAGACTACTAAAGAAAATATTTCGGAAATATTAAAAGGGTTTCAACGTGACGATGCAGGTAAAGGCTTTGAAATTATCCGCGTGAGCGGATGGGATTACCCTGAACTTGTTGCGACTTATGAAAGAGCCGCAAAAATCGCACGTGAAGAACATGTTCCGGTGCTGATTCACGTGGTGGGGCTAACGCAGCCTCAAGGGCATTCCACATCAGGGTCGCATGAACGATATAAAAATGCCGAACGCCTCGAATGGGAAGGTGACTATGACTGCCTGAAACAAATGCGGAACTGGCTGTTGCAGGCAGGACTGGCATCGCAGGAAGAGCTTGACCAAATCGAAAGCAATGCTAAGAAAACGGTATTGGAAGCAAAGAAAGCTGCCTGGGCAGCCTATACCGAGCCGGTTAAGCAGGAACAAAACGAGCTGATTTCGCTGTTGGACGAACTCGCAAAGGAGAGCAGTAACCGGGTATTTATTCAAAAATATGTTTCAGAACTGCGAGGCATAAAAGAACCGGGACGAAAGGATCTGCTGGTCACGGCACGAAAAATCTTGCGGATGTTGTCGGGGGAGAATGGTCAGAAGAAGTTGGCGACATGGATTACCGGTTATATTGATGAGATCCAGCCGAAGTTTAGTTCGCATTTGTTTTCTGAATCGGCACAGAATGTTAGTTCTGTCAGTGAAGTAGCGCCAACATACGATGAAAACGCTGAAGAAGCCGACGCGCGGCTGGTGCTGCGGGACAATTTCGACGCCATATTCTCAAAATATCCTGAATCGTTAATTTTTGGGGAGGATGCCGGAAACATTGGAGATGTTAACCAGGGCCTCGAAGGAATGCAGGAAAAATATGGCGAGATGCGTGTGGCCGATGTTGGTATCCGTGAAGCAACAATCATCGGACAAGGCATTGGGATGGCAATGCGGGGTTTGCGCCCGATTGCTGAAATACAATATCTGGATTATCTTTTATATGCGCTTCAGATAATGAGCGACGATCTGGCGACTTTGCAATACCGGACGCGTGGACGACAGAAAGCACCGCTTATTATACGCACCCGTGGTCACAGGCTGGAAGGAATCTGGCATTCAGGTTCGCCGATGGGAATGATCATAAACGCGGTAAGAGGTATGCATGTGCTGGTACCGCGCAATATGACCAAGGCGGCAGGGTTTTACAATGCGTTGCTTGAGACCGACGAACCGGCTCTGGTCGTTGAATGTTTGAACGGTTACAGACTTAAGGAAAAGATGCCTACCAACCTTGGCGAATTCAAAACACCAATTGGTGTAGTTGAGACTTTAAAAGAAGGGACCGACATTACCGTTGTTTCTTATGGTTCGACGCTTCGTGTGGTGCAACAGGCCGCAAAGGAACTGCTTGAAATCGGCATTGACTGCGAAATTATCGATGTACAATCGCTGCTTCCGTTCGATACTCGTCAGGATATTGTGAAGAGCCTTCAGAAAACCAACCGATTGCTGGTGGTTGATGAAGATGTGCCCGGAGGAGCATCGGCGTTTATTTTGCAGCAAATCATCGATCAGCAGGAAGGTTATCAGTACTGCGACAGCAAACCTCAGACATTATCGGCAAAAGCACATCGACCTTCTTACGGAACCGATGGCGACTATTTTTCAAAGCCATCGGCAGAGGATATCTACGAAAAGATTTACGCTATTATGTCGGAGGCAGATCCTGCGAAGTATCCGGCAATGTATTAGTGTACGATACTTCTTGTCAATGTTAACAGATAAAATTGTAAATTGTAGTACTAACCATAATACTATAATTATGAAAAAGATAATTTTATTGACAGGGGCTTTAGCCATGACCGTTTTGGTCTCCTGCAAAGACAATCAGACCGATCCGCCGCCGCCGCCGGAACCAGTAGTTCACGACGAACCTGCACCGGTACCGCCGCCACCTGAGCCCGAAGCAGCCGATGGAACATCGATACAGGTCGGCTCTGACGGAGTTTCACTTGATACGAAGGACGGCACTAGGTCCACCTCAGTAGATGTACGTGACGGAGGAGCAGCAGTAGAAATAAAAAAATAATTCTAAACCGGTGAAAGCCGGTTTTTTTACATCAAAGGCTCGCTGTCGATTGGTCGTGTTAAATCGGTATTAAAGTAAAGAAGCGTCTCATTTAATTTAAGCGAAACAAATATCTTTATGATGTAACCTAAAGACAGCAGAAATGGCTGACGCCACTAAATTGCAATATGAAGTAATAATCATTGGTGGCAGCTATGCCGGGCTGTCAGCAGCAATGACCCTGGGACGGGCATTACGAAATGTTCTGGTTATCGACGGCGGCAACCCTTGCAACCGATTTGCCCCGCAAGCACATAATCTCCCCGGATTTGACGGTGAAGCTCCTCAATTTATTTCTGATAAAATTCGTGAGCAGGTCCGCTGCTATTCAACCGTAGACTTCCTTAATGATTGGGCGGTACGTGTCAAAAGAAAAGACAATGGCTTTGAGGTTTTTGTCAGCGATGACACGATATACAATTGCAAAAAATTGCTGCTTTCGACAGGGGTCACTGATATTCTTCCCGATGTTTCGGGATTCACGGAATGTTGGGGAAAAACCGCAGTGCACTGCCCCTACTGCCATGGATATGAGATAGCCAATAAAAAAATCGGCGTGCTTGCCCACGGTGACGCGGGAGTGCAGATGGCGCAGTTAATTCGGCAATGGTCTGCTGCAATTCATATTCTCACCAACGGCAACGAAGATTTTTCGAAGCATCAGTTACAGGAATTGCACGATAAAGGAACAAGGGTTATCACCAAAGAGGTGAAAGAAATGGTTCATACCGACGGGGTTTTGTCGAAGGTCATTTTTATTGATGGCACCGAAGAAGCGCTCGACGCTGTATACGCGCGCGTAGGCGTTAAACAATCGACCGACATCCCCAAAGCGATGGGTTGTGAATTTGACAGCCACGATTTTATTATAGTCGACGAACATAATCGCACCAAAGTACCCGGACTCTTCGCAGCAGGTGATAATATGTCTTCAATGCGGAGCCTTGCGGTGGCAATGGCCTCGGGTACTAAGGCGGCAATTTTTATAAACAAAGAACTGGTCGATGAAACCATGTAATATGCTTGACTTACATCAATTTTTGCACGAACAAAAAGGTATCGAAGTAATTGATCTTAAAAACCCGCGCTATGTGGCACTGGATCTATCAGTGAATAATTCTAAATTAACGGCAGAGGTTACATCTGATTCAGCAAAACTTGGAAATTACATTGATGATTATTTGCATCAACATCAGGCAAATGCAGCATATGGTGGTTATGATGAGCGTCGGGCGATCTACCAACGAAGTGATATTTTTCTCGATGATGAGTCTCCGGAACGAGACATCCACATAGGTCTTGACATTTGGGCACCATCGGGAACAAAGGTACTCGCTGCATTAGATGGTATTGTTCACAGCACTAATTTCAACAGCGGGAAAGGCAATTATGGCCCGACGGTCATCCTGCAGCATAATTTCGAACATTTCACGTTCTACACCTTGTATGGCCATCTGGATACCGATTGCCTTCTGACAATAGTTCCGGGCGAAGAGATTAAAATGGGTGCGGCTATTGGTGCACTCGGCGACGAATCAGTGAATGGAGATTATCCTCCGCACCTGCATTTTCAGGTAATTATTGATATCGGAAACAATAAAGGTGACTATCCCGGTGTTTGCAGTAAAGCTGATCGCGACTATTTCCTTTCCAATTGTCCTGACCCGAACATTTTATTAAAAATTATTCAAACATGAGATATTTAATTACCATAATTTTATTTGCTGTACTATTTTCTGCCTGCAAATCAAAATCGGCTGCAGTATCAAAAAGCGACGAACGTGAATCGGACAAACCTGCGTTCACAATCCTAAAACCCTCCGAAGCCGATGCTGCACAGAGCCGCAAAGCGTACGAACTCGGAACCAGGGTTTTGATGACATGCAACACGTCCCGTTTTAAACCGTTCACCGACTCGGAGGCGACCGCCTCTGTAATACAAAATACCACTCAGGCGCGGCTTACGAGGACCTGTCATAAATTCCGACTTAAATACGGTGATTTTAAGAAACTTGATTTGGTGGAAGTAATTCACCGAACCGAGGACGACAGCTACATCTATCGTTATCGAGCACAGTACGAAAAACCAATTGCGAACAAAGAACTTCGGGTTACGATGAACAGTGAGAATAAAGTGTCGGCAATTAAATCATCTGATTGGGTAGAGGCGTACAATCCGCTTTAAGTTACCTAAATCCACTTTTTAAATTTAAAGTAAAACCCCATTCCCAGAGCAAGAGGAGGTATAGCAGAAGACAGTGCATCAGGATTCAGATTGCCTGAAATTCATTATCCCTCGTTAAATAAAAAGCTGCGCTCCGACTTTATCTGAATGATTGCATTTTTGTATATTCAAACAGGTTGGCTGTACTCTTCTGACTTTCTTGTACCTGATTCTTCTCAAAGGAATATTTTCAGATAAAGATAGGACGTATTGATTTTCCCTTTTACTTTTACAAAAAATAACGATAATGGCTGTCTTAATAAAGAATATTAAAGAACTCCTGCAAATCCGCCCAATCGAAACCGACAAGGTTTCCGGTGCTGAAATGTCGGTTCTACCCTCAATAAAAAATGCTTATTTACTGATTCAGGACGATTTGATCGCTGATTTTGGTCCGATGGAAGATTGTCGGGTTGATGCAGAAACAGTCATCGATGCAACAGGGAAGACTGTTTTACCTACGTGGTGTGACAGCCATACCCATATTGTCTATGCCGGCAACAGGGAACAGGAATTCGTTGACCGGATCAATGGCTTGACCTACGAGCAAATTGCGCAACGCGGTGGCGGCATCTTAAACTCGGCCATGAAGCTGAACGAAACTTCGGAAGACGAAATTTACGAACAATCGAGATTGCGGCTTGAGGAAGTGATGAAACTCGGAACCGGTGCAGTCGAAATCAAGTCGGGATACGGATTAACTGTTGAAGGCGAAATTAAGATGCTGCGTGTTGCAAAAAGGTTAAAAGAAAATTATCCGGTTGCCGTCAAAGCCACTTTTTTAGGTGCGCACGCATTTCCTGCTTCATATCGCGACGACCATGAAGCCTATATAAATTTATTGACAGACCAAATGCTGCCGCAGATTGCCGAAGAAAAGCTTGCCGATTATATCGATGCGTTCTGTGAGACGGGTTACTTTTCCGTCGCCGAAACCGAAAGGATTATGGAAGCCGGTGCAAAGTATGGATTGCAGGCAAAAATTCACGTAAACCAGTTTAATGCCATTGGTGGCGTAGCTGCTGCAGTGAAAAACAATGCTTTATCGGTAGATCATTTAGAGGTGATGCTGCCCGAAGATATTTCAGCGCTGCAAGGCTCCGGCACTATGCCTGTAGCGCTTCCCTCCTGCTCTTACTTCCTCGGAATTCCGTATACGCCTGCGCGAGATCTTTTAAACGCGGGTTTGCCGTTGGCACTCGCCACCGATTACAACCCGGGATCGACACCATCGGGCAATATGAATTTTGTGGTAGCGACGGCCTGCATCAAAATGCGGATGACCGGGCCGATCT
>CAZLWZ010000123.1:0-5922 GCA_964563275.1 uncultured Flavobacterium sp. | reverse complement strand
GGCGATTCCGAGTATTGCCTGATCATGCATGCCGACGGTGCCGGAACAAAATCATCTCTTGCCTACATGTATTGGAAAGAAACCGGTGATTTGTCGGTTTGGAAAGGTATAGCACAAGATGCTCTAATAATGAATATCGACGACTTGTTGTGTGTCGGCGCGACGAGCAATATAATGTTGTCGTCAACCATCGGGCGCAACAAAAACCTGATTCCTGCCGAAGTGATATCGGCCATTATCAATGGTACTGAAGAACTGATCAGCGACCTGAACAATTTTGGCGTTACGATTCATTCAACCGGTGGCGAAACTGCCGATGTAGGCGACCTGGTGCGGACAATCATTGTCGATTCAACAGTGACTGCGCGCATCAAACGCAGCGACGTCATCGACAACGCCAATATTGCCGATGGGGATGTCATTGTCGGACTCGCATCGTTCGGGCAGGCAACCTACGAAAAAAGTTACAACGGCGGGATGGGCAGCAACGGATTGACTTCGGCGCGGCACGACGTTTTCAGCAGCTACTTGGCCGAGAAATATCCCGAAAGCTTTGATGCGATGGTGCCAAAAGAACTGGTGTATTCCGGTTCCGCAAAACTAACCGATCCGGTGCCGGGCTCTCCGATAGACGCCGGTAAACTGGTGCTCTCACCAACGCGCACCTACGCACCAATAATAAAAAAAATACTGCAGACCATCGGCCCGAAAGGAATTCACGGTATGGTGCACTGCAGCGGAGGCGCACAAACAAAAGTGCTTCATTTCGTCGAAAACCTGCACGTGATCAAAGACCACCTGTTTCCCATCCCGCCTCTGTTCCGCCTTATCCAGCAGCAAAGCGGCACCGATTGGAAGGAGATGTACCAGGTGTTCAACTGCGGACATCGCATGGAAATCTATGTTCCCGAGCAATTAGCGTCCGAAATTATAGAAATCAGCAAATCGTTTGGCGTGGCGGCACAGATCGTGGGAAGGGTAGAGGCAGCCAATACTAAAAAACTTACGATTTCGAGCGAACACGGTACATTTGTTTATTAGGAGCTATTCCCGTCTTCGCCTGTATCTGCCGCTGCGGCTGAGCCTTCGCGGCAGGATGCCGGCTCAACCGGGGCTAAAAATTCCGCAATGAATATACTTTCCGATTTTAATCAGAAACTTATCCTTGAGGACGATGTCGCAATGCTACGGCCACTTGAACTATCGGATTATGCTCACCTGCTTCCATTTACGCTGCAGGAACCAGAAATCTGGAAATACTCGCTCTTGCGTCCTGATACGGCTGATAATCTCGAGCGCTACCTGCAGGTTGCCATTGACGAACGCGAAAAAAATACCACGTATCCGTTCATCGTTTTCGATAAACGAACAAATTCGTTTGCCGGAAGCACGCGCTTTTACGACATAAACGTAGGCAATAAATCGCTACAACTTGGATTTACCTGGTATGGCAAAGACTTTCGCGGAAGCGGCCTTAACAGGCACTGCAAATTTCTGCTTCTCCAATACGCATTCGAAACACTTGATATGGAGCGCGTTGAATTTCGCGCTGACAACGACAATAAGCGCAGTGTAGCCGCAATGAAAAGTATCGGCTGCAAAGTCGAAGGCGTACTTCGAAGCCATATGCCGATTGTCGAAGGAGGCCGCCGCGACACTATTGTGCTGAGCATCTTAAGGAGCGAATGGCTTGATCACGTGAAAGAGCTGCTGCGGGCGCAACTTTCATAAGCAGCATTAATTGATATGATACTGTGTTTCTCTTTTAAAAGTCCTAACTTTATAAAAAATGAAATCGTATGGAAGTAAAACTTAAACATGGAGTCGACAAACTGCTATTCGGGATGAGGCAGAAAGACGTGATTGCCATTTATGGGGAACCCGACAAAAAAATAATTGATGAGGAAAAGAACATCCTGTATCTGTACAATCAACAAAAATGGCAACTGACATTTTACGAAGATGAAGATTTTCGTTTGGGATATATCATTTGCGCACATCCCGACCTGAAGCTGTTTTCGAATAAGATCATCGGGATGAATATTGACAATGCGAAGACGGCGCTACAACAAAACAGCATCTCGTCATGGGAACTTGAAGAGTTTGATATTACCGAAAGTTATTTTAATGAAGGTAATTGGCTGGTTCTCCAGGCCGAGTTTGGAGAGGTCGTAAAACTCGAAACCGGTACGATCATCAACGACAACGATGAATTTGAATGGAAATTTTAATAAAAAAAGGGATGTTAAACATCCCTTTTTTTATTTCTTTTGAGCCGGCATTTTGTCGAATAGCTCGATTTCGAAAATGATATCCGCGTTTGGAGGAATAACACCACCATGGCCGCTGGCTCCGTAACCAAGTGCCGCGGGTATGAAGGCTACAATTTTATCGCCAATATTCATGTTTTCCAAAGCTTCAATAAAACCCGGTATCAGCCCTTGTTTCTGTCCGGCAGTAAATGGAAACGGCTGGTAACCATTTTGTTGTGCGCGTCGTTCATCATAGCGCCCGTAAGTCCGGTTAACATCTTCATAGCTGCTGTCAAACAATCCACCATCAGGAAAATAGCCTGCGTAGTGAATATAAACCGGTGTTCCTGCAACAGGTTTGGTGCCCATACCTTTTGATACCACGGTATATTTTAATCCTGACGCCGTTTCAGTAGCCGTTTTTCTCAGGTTATCAAAAGATGCTGCTTTTTGTGCCTTGACTGGACCTATTTTTTCCTCCTGGATACGTTTTGCCTCGGCTTCGGCCTCTGCCTGCTTTCTTCGGGCTTCTGCCTGAACTGCAGCCTGTTTTTTGTCTTCTTCGGCTTTATTTGCGTAATAATCGCTAAACACTTTTGCCGCATTGAATTGCTTGGCCTCCTTGCCACGGCGTATAATTTTCACCTGTAGAATCACATCGTTTTGAACAATTGCATTGACCGTTTCCATCCCGCTGACAACATGTCCGAAAACTGTATGTTTGCCATCGAGCCATGGAGTTTCTTTATGCGTAATAAAGAATTGGCTCCCGTTTGTTGCTGGTCCTGAGTTTGCCATCGATAAAATTCCGCCGCGATCATGCTTCAGTTCGGTGATTTCATCCTTAAATTTATATCCCGGATCGCCTGATCCGTTGCCCATTGGGTCTCCTCCCTGGATCATAAAATCTTTAATCACACGGTGGAACTTCAAACCGTCGAAAAAAGGTTTGTTTTTAAATTTTTCCAGCGCGACGTACTGGTTGGTACCTTCAGCCAGGGAAACGAAATTCGCTACCGTAACAGGTGTTTTCTGATACTCGAGCTGTAAAACTATTTTACCTTTAGAGGTTTCCATTTCAGCGAAAATACCATCGGGTTGTGCCGCTTTTTTTCCGTTCTGCGCCTGAAGCGCCATGGTCATGAACAACAGTAAGATTACTTTTATTTTCATTGTTTCGTTTGTTTTAAAACTGGTTGAATTTAATTATTTCCGTTTTTGTTTTCATGCAGCTCGATTTCGAAAATCAGATCGGTGTCGGGTGGTATCACATCCCCGGCACCCTGCGTTCCATAGGCCAGATGCGACGGGATGAAAACAACGGCGCTTCCGCCAAAGCTAAGTTTTTCAATTCCCTCAATAAAACCCGGAATCATAGCGCGCTTATTTCCAAAAATGAACGGCAGCGGCTGGTACCCGTTGGCGGCAGCACGTCGCGCATCATATTTGCCGTAACTCCGTGTGACTGATTCGATGCTCGTATCGAAAAGTTCGCCGGTTTCAAAATAGCCCGCGTAGTGGATATATACCTGTTCGCCTTTAGAAGGCTTCTTACCGGTACCTTCGTTGGTGATAACGTAGCGTAAGCCCGTGTTCGTCTTTACAGCCTTGCCTTTGATGTTTTCGAAATACTGCTTTTTATCGGCTAAAACGGTTTCGAACTTTTGCTGGTATAAACGTTTGTTTTCCTGTTCGATCATTTTTTGTTTCAGAACATTTTCGGCTTCGGAAGTGAAGTAATCGGAAAATACCTTCACGGCATTAAATTTCTTTGCAGCTTCACCAATGCGTATAATTTTCACCGATACGATGGAGTCGCCCTGCGAAATACTGTTTACAACCTCCATTCCCTGGACAACCTTTCCGAAAACGGTATGAAGTCCGTTTAGCCACGGCGTCTCTACATGTGTGATAAAAAACTGGCTGCTGTTGGTTCCCGGTCCTGAATTCGCCATGGAAAGCACGCCTTTATCATGTATTAAATCAGTGATTTCATCTTTAAATTTATATCCGGCATCGCCCGCACCGTTGCCGTCAGGATCCCCGCCCTGGATCATGAATTCTTTGATGACGCGGTGAAAGCTTAATCCATCATAAAATGGTTTCCCCTGCATTTCCTCTTTGACGAAGGTGTTTTTGCCTTCCGCTAACGTCACGAAGTTGGCAACGGTTATCGGCGCTTTTTCATAATTCAGCTCCAGAATAATGGTGCCTTTGGAAGTTTTCATCTCAGCATATAAACCGTCGGATAGGTCTTGATATTTATCCGAGCATGAGCTAAACACTGCTGCCACTGAAAGCAGCACATAAAAAATTTTGTTCATTTAGTCTTCAGAATTGGTAGGTTCAGGTTTGAAGTCCCGTAAGGTTACGGTGACTATAAGCGGTTCATTTTCACGGATCCGGCGCTCATCGCCGTGATAACCGTATGCCATGTGGGAGGGAAAAAGAAACGTCACAATCTCATTTTTTCGCATAAGTTTTATTCCGTCACGCAATCCCATGATGATTTTTTGCTCCTTATCCACGTAGTATTCCTGCGGGCGAAGTTCCAGCTCCGTGTAAATGATATTGCCTTCAATATCTTTGATCTCATAATCGAAATAGGCGATGTCGCCTTTTCGGGGCCTAAGCGTGTCGGTAGTGTTGCGTTGATGGTAGAAGTACCAATACCCTTTTTGTGAGGCAAGATATTCGTTGGCAGTATCTTTTGCTATAATAGCTTCAATCTTATCTTCTTCACCCGCAACGAGCAATTTGTTGCGTTCAATCGATTCTTTCATAAATGTTCCCGATGAATGGGAAACCGGCTTACGAGCCTGCTGCTCACTGCAACCTATGATTGCCATTAGTGGCAGCAACATATATATTTTCTTCCACATGTAGATTAAATTTTAATTCGCCTGATAATATCTTCAAATTTCGAGACGGTTTCTTCGAGCGACTCGTAGGATCTCCCGCCGGCAGCGTTGATATGGCCACCACCATTAAAATATTCCCGTGCAAAGGCATTGACATCAAAATCTCCCTGCGACCGAAAGGAAATTTTTACAATATTTTCGTCATTGTTCTCAATAAAGATAGCGGCAAAGATAATGCCTTTGATGCTTAACCCGTAGTTTACAATCCCTTCGGTGTCACCTTTAACATATTTATATCTGTCGAGTTCCGACTGTGACAGTGTTATATAACTCGTTTTATATTCTGGTAAAATTTTCATGTTCTGAAGAGCCTGGCCCAGTAGGAGGAGGCTTTCGTACGAGTTATTGTCGAATAAAAGGTTGTGAATGTTTCCGTTTTCTATGCCTTTGTCGATTAAATCGGCAACAACGCGATGGGTGTTGCTGGTGGTCGATGGAAATCGGAACGAACCCGAATCGGTGACGATGCCGGTATAAAGGCAACTTGCTATAGTTTTGTCGATGAGTTCATGATGACCCAGCTGTGTGATAAAGTTGTACAGCATCTCACATGTCGAACCGTACGCCGTATTCGAATACATAAATTTCGCATAATTATCCGGTCTCTGATGATGGTCAATCATAATGAAATCGGCCGTACTTTTAGTAAGGGTATGCTCCATTTCACCCGTGCGGTGATGGTCATTTAATTAATATGTAAATTTTTATTTGGATTCTAATATCATCTTGCCGTATGGTTTCTTGTGTTT
>CAZLWZ010000122.1:0-6048 GCA_964563275.1 uncultured Flavobacterium sp. | reverse complement strand
CACCGGAATTGAAAGACCAAGCGATACGATCGAAGTAGTTATGGGAAAATCACCTGTGGCATGGAAATCGGAGACAATTGATGTGGGAAATATTCCGCAGGGAACGCCAAAATCAGTTGACTTCGTATTTAAAAATACCGGTACAACATCGGTAATTATCACTAATGTTAAAGCTGCTTGCGGATGTACTGCAACCGAATACACGAAAACGCCTGTTAAACCTGGCGAAACTGCGAGCGTAACTGCTGTTTACAATGCTGCTGCCAAAGGTGGCTTTACGAAAACAGTAACTGTTACAACAAATGCGGAAGAAACTCCTACTGTACTTTCTTTCAAAGGTACCGTAATTTAAGATTATAATAAAAGGTTGGTTAATTCGAAATTACTCCGGAACAAAGTTCCGGAGTTTTTTTTTATGCCAAGTGTGGCGCGGCCACAACAGCTTCACCATATAAATCGAATTCAGTTGCTTCGGTAATTAATACGTCAATGAATTCGCCCGTTTTCAGATATTGTTTAGTGGCATCGATCAAAACCTCGTTATCTACATCAGGGCTGTCGGACTCGGTACGGCCAACAAAATGGTTTCCTTCTTTGCGGTCGATGATGCAGCGGTACGTCTGTCCTATTTTTTCCTGATTCAATTCCCATGAGATCTGTGACTGAATTTCCATAATCTCATTCGCCCGTTGCTGCTTAACTTCGGCCGGTACATCATCTTCAAGAAGAAAAGCGTGCGTATTTTCTTCGTGCGAGTATGCGAAGCACCCTTATCTTTCAAAGCGCATTTCGGTAACCCAGTCTTTTAAGATTTTAAAGTCGTCTTCTGTCTCGCCCGGATATCCTACTATGAGTGTTGTGCGTATAGCAATTCCCGGGACCTGCGTTCTGAAATCCTGAAGAAGTTTGGTTGTTTTTGCATGTGTGGTTCCGCGCCGCATTGATTTTAATACCGAATCTGAAATATGTTGCAATGGGATATCGATATAATTACAGATTTTTGGCTCGCTTCGCATCAGTTCGAGTACATCCATCGGAAACCCTGTTGGGAATGCATAATGCAATCTGATCCATTCAATTCCTTCTACTTTCACAAGTTCCTGAAGCAATTCAGCAAGATTTCTCTTCTTATAAAGATCTAAACCGTAATATGTCAGGTCCTGCGCGATCAAAATCAACTCCTTTACACCATTTTTCGCCAGTCCTTCTGCTTCTTTTACCAATTTTTCTATAGGCTGAGAAGTATGTTTTCCACGCATCAACGGAATTGCGCAGAAACTACACGGGCGGTCGCAGCCTTCAGCAATTTTAAGATAAGCGTAGTTCTTTGGAGTCGTTGTGAGTCGCTCCCCTAAAAGTTCATGTTTATAATCGGCGCCCAGGGCTTTAAGTAATAGTGGTAATTCGGTGGTGCCGAAATATTGATCAATGTTGGGGATTTCTTTTTCCAGATCGGGGCGGTAACGTTCGGAAAGACACCCGGTGACAAACACTTTATCGACAAGTCCACGCTCTTTTTTGTCGGCGTATTCCAAAATCATATTTACCGATTCAGCTTTGGCATTATCGATAAAACCACACGTATTGATAACGATGATGTTACCTTCCTCGGCTGCAGGTGCCTCATGCACAACGTCCTTGCCGCTTGCCTTTAACTGCCCCATGAGCACTTCGCTGTCGTACACATTTTTAGAACAACCCAGGGTTATAACGTTAATTTTATTTTTCTTTAAAGTTTTGGTTCTCATGTATTTAAAATTGGAGTGCAAAATTACGCTTTTTATTTCGGTAACCGCGGAGGTTGGCTGTTTTTGTGAGTAATCGCTCGCAATAAGTAGAATAAAAAAAGCCACTTCGCGTGGAAGTGGCTATTTGACTGCTTTTGTGGAGCTATAGTTGAAATAATAGTGACAACGAAACGTTGTGAAAAGCTGAATTAATTTTGGCAGTATCGGTCATTCCCGAGGTAAGAAAGGCCTGTTGGAAATCCCGCTCGGCAAACGAATAGGCAAGGTCGAGGCGGGTGTTTCCGAAATTATAACCCAAACCTGCAGAATATCCGGTCAGGTCGCCAATTGTCGCGCCGTTCTTGTACGGGCTTTGCTCCATCCGATATCCACCACGCAAACTAAAGGCTTTTATTCGATATTCAGCGCCAAGACGAAGTTCACCTGACATATCCAGTACGTCGTTCATTGAGCTGTTTATGTCTCCATAATCAGTCTGCGGCTTGAACCTTGTGTTGCTGTAATCCCTTAAAGCATAATCAATACTTATTAGTCCCGACCGGCCGAATATATACGCCAGACTTCCGGTCCATTTTGAAGGGGTCTGAACTTTGTATGGTGCGTACAGGTTTTCAACATTGGGACTAACAACATCGGTCGGAAATTCACCGCTTTGATCGGCACTTACAGCGCGAAGACTCTGCATTGTCCGGTCGTTTAATGTCAGCCATGTCGGGGATTCATACGCCAGTCCGAAACGGAAATCGGTCACTTTGGCGATAGCGCCTAACTGAAAAGAAAAACCATTTCCGAATGTCTGTAGATCGTTGTCAAAGCGCAGCCTTTGTACGCCTGCAGTAGGGGAGTTCGTGTTGCTTTCGAACACGCTTGTGTGCTGGCGGTAATCGGTAAAATGCGAATTTAAATTTAGTCCGATGTATATCTGGTCTTTATAACTGGTGGCTGCGTTAAAAGTTAATTTACCATTGTACCCGGAAGAAACTATCGTATTCTCCTGATAGTAATTTCCGCTTCCGGGCACCGCAGAAATATAACCTGGACCTGAGACGGATGTCTGATCAATCACATACGCCTGATAACCGAGAAATGCCTGCTGTGCACCAAATCCGTAAGACTCGCCAAGATATTGATAGAGACTGCTAATCGATTCGCCCGGTTGCAATTGTAATAATCCAATGTCGATCCCGCCACCAAAATTGGCGAAGTTGGCAAAATAATCGCCGACCGAAGATGTTGGGTTTGTCCCTGCCGAAAAGATACTATTGTTAAAATTATTCAGGTTGTCGTAGTTCACTGCGAGACTGAACCTGTTCCAACCTTCAGGTTTTCCCTCAAAGACAAAAACAAATCCGGCCTGATTTAAATCGAATGAATTGTCGTTCTCAATCGTACTGTTGTTAAAGTAATTTGATTTATTTCGGGTACTGGTATTATTCAAAGTAAAAGCCAGTTGCGAGGAGCTAAAAACCGCAGATCCTGCAGGGTTTACTGTAATCGCCGATAGGTCTCCGCCAAGGGCACCAAACGCGCCCGACATCGCCCTAAAGCGGGCGGTTCCATTTTGATTTTGTTGCGCGTACCGGAGCGCATCTGCCATTGATATTTCCTGCGCATGCCCTGCCGCTACCGCAAGAATGGCAATGAATAGCGATATCTTTTTCATGTTTTTTCGAGTTAAGTTCATAAAAATACCTATGCTAAACATGTAGTCTGAACATAGGTATTGTTTCAATAAGTAAGAAAATTATCTTCTTCCACCTCCGGATGAACGTCCTCCGCCACCGCCCATTGTGCCGCCTGATCTGCCGCCACCGCCGGTTGATCTGATGGTTCCTGAACTTGGTGATGAGCTGCGGGCAGGTGTGTAGGTTCTATTACGCGTTGGCGCCTGCGTCGCCGGACGGGTTGTAGTGGTGTTGTAATTAGGTGTTCTTGTGCCTGTAGTTTTACGTGTACGAACAGCATTCCTGGTTGGGGTAGCCGTTTGATTCCGCGTTCCGGTGTAAGTACTGTTTCTGGTGCCGCTGTTATAATTAGGATTTACACGACGGCCGGTTGTATAAGTTCGATCGGAAACAGTTCTCCCAGATCTTCCATACATATCATTACGGATGCCACGGATCCCACTATTGTTTGAATAGTAATTGTTGTTAATGTAGTAATTTCCGTAATAACCACCCCAGCCATAGCCGGGACCGTACCAGTTGTTCCATCCCATTCCCCATCCGGGGCCATACCAGCTATTCCATCCCCAGCCAAAACGCGGTCCATACCAACTATTCCAACCCCAGCCTGTATTCCATCCACCATACCAGTAATTGTTCCACATGCCGTAACCCCAGTTATTGTCATAAATATTAACTGTGATGTTGTCGCTGTTATTTCCCCAGCCTGCATTTCCCGTTGCGTATTGTTGTGAAGTACTATCGCCTTCTGATCGATAATTTTCCACATCAGTAAAAATTTCGGCTTCTTCCTGACCATCTGTGAAAGAGCCGAAATAATCTTTATAATACAAGTTTTGTGCGGTGGTTCCCTGTGTGTCTGCGGCTCGGCCGGTACCATTGCCATAGATTCCGTCATTGTCATAATATCCTCGGTTCTGCTGAGAGCCGCATGATGTAATCAAGAGTGCTAAAAACCCAAGTAGAGAAAAGTAAGGAAGAGAGTCCGTGGAAATATATTTAGTTTTCATATCGATAGCATTTTTATTGTTGGACTATACAAAAATAGTTAGTTTTGCGGAACAATTGAGTTAAAAAAAATAAACAATTTTTGTGCCAATTCTCCTATGAGTAAGAACCTTACTACAAGATCTGAAGATTATTCCAAGTGGTATAATGAACTGGTCGTTAAAGCCGACCTCGCTGAAAATTCGGGTGTGCGCGGATGTATGGTAATAAAACCGTATGGCTTTGCGATTTGGGAGAAAATGCAGGCTGAGCTTGACCGCATGTTTAAGGAGACCGGGCATCAGAATGCATATTTTCCGCTATTTGTGCCCAAAAGCATGTTTGAGGCGGAGGAGAAAAATGCAGAAGGTTTTGCGAAGGAATGTGCCGTTGTTACTCATTACCGGCTAAAGAATGATCCAGAGAACCCAGGGAAGTTGATGGTGGATCCGAATGCGAAACTTGAGGAAGAACTTATTGTCCGGCCCACAAGTGAAGCTATTATATGGTCAACTTATAAAGGTTGGGTCCAGTCATATCGCGATTTGCCACTGCTGATAAACCAGTGGGCTAATGTGGTTCGATGGGAAATGAGGACGCGGTTGTTTTTGCGCACCGCTGAATTTCTGTGGCAGGAAGGTCATACCGCTCATGCAACCAGACAGGAAGCAATTCAGGAATCGGAGCAAATGATGGACGTTTACGCAGAATTTGCCGAAAAATTCCTGGCAATGCCGGTAATAAAAGGATTAAAGACCGAAAGCGAGCGGTTTGCCGGCGCCGAAGAAACGTATTGTATCGAGGCCCTGATGCAGGATGGAAAAGCATTGCAAGCAGGAACATCGCACTTTCTGGGACAAAATTTTGCCAAGGCATTTGACGTAAAATTTGCTAACGCAGAAGGTAAACAAGAATATGTTTGGGGAACTTCATGGGGTGTCTCAACGCGATTAATGGGGGCATTAGTAATGACTCACTCTGACGATAAAGGTTTGGTTTTGCCGCCGAGCGTCGCGCCAATACAGGTAGTGATCGTGCCAATTCATCGGACAGATGAACAATTAATGGAAATAAATACCGTCGCGTCTGACTTGACTGCGCAGCTAAAGAAGCTAAAAATTTCGGTAAAATACGACGACCGCACCACGCATAAGCCCGGTTTTAAGTTCAACGAGTATGAACTGAAGGGAGTTCCTGTCCGTATTGCCATTGGCCCAAAAGATTTGGAGAACGGAACATTTGAGGTGGCCAGACGGGATACGTTGACAAAAGAAACGGTCCAAAAAGACGGTATTGTGACTTATGTTGCTGATTTACTAGACCAGATGCAACAAGATCTTTTCAACCGTGCACGGTCCTTTCGTGACGGGCACATAACTGAAGTGCAGGATTTTGAGGAATTTAAATTCGTAATTGAAAATAAAGGAGGCTTTATATCAGCACATTGGGACGGGACTGCCGAGACGGAGGAGAAAATTAAAGATTTGACCAAAGCTACCATACGATGCATTCCGCTCGGGCAGCCGGAGCAAGATGGAAAATGCGTTTTCACGGGTAAACCGTCACGTCAGAGAGCTTTATTTGCAAAGGCTTATTAAAAAAGAAAAAAATATTCAGTTGCTATTGTA
>CAZLWZ010000121.1:0-6065 GCA_964563275.1 uncultured Flavobacterium sp. | reverse complement strand
ACGCCCTGAATATGATACTCATTAATTGCTCCAAGCATGATCTGGATGGCTTCTTCACGCGATTCGCCAAAGGCGATTAACTTCGCCAGCATCGGATCGTAATAAATCGGCACGTCCATTCCCTGTTCAAAGCCGTTATCAACTCGGATTCCTTTACCCTGCGGCAGGCGGTATACCTCCAGATTTCCCACACTCGGAAGGAAATCATTTGCCGGATCTTCTGCATAAACTCGCAGTTCCACCGCATGCCCTTTGATTTCCAGGTCACTCTGCTGTTTTGGCAACGTTTCGCCCCGTGCAATCCTTATCTGCCATTCGACCAAATCAACACCCGTTATTAATTCGGTTACCGGATGCTCGACCTGTAGCCGCGTATTCATCTCCAGGAAGTAAAAATTGTTGCGTTCGTCGAGCAGGAACTCGACCGTCCCCGCGCCGAGGTAATCGCAGGATTTGGCCACTAAGACCGCGGCCTTTCCAATCTGCTCCCGCAATTCTGGAGTCAGCACCGACGACGGAGCTTCCTCGACCACCTTTTGATGCCGCCGCTGAATGCTACATTCGCGTTCAAATAAGTGTATGATATTACCATGCGAATCGGCCGCTACCTGAATCTCAATATGGCGTGGCGATGCGACGTATTTCTCTATAAAAACCGATCCGTCGCCGAATGCCGCTATGGCTTCACTGATGGCACGCTGCATTTGGCTTTCAAATTCGTCTTCGCTTTCAACCACACGCATTCCTTTACCGCCGCCACCTGCCGAAGCCTTTATCAGAATTGGAAAACCAACTTCAGACGCAATTTTTTTAGCTTTGGCAATATCTGTAATAGCTTGATCAAATCCGGGAACCATTGGGATATCATATTTTCGTACCGCTTCCTTGGCGGCTAACTTGCTGCCCATCATACGGATCGCGTCGGGTCTCGGACCGATAAAAATAATGTTGTTCTCGGCGGCCTTCTCGGCAAATTCGGCGTTTTCACTTAAAAAGCCGTAGCCGGGATGGATAGCGTCGGCATTCGTAGATTTTGCCGCTGCTATTATTTTCGCGATCACTAAATACGACTCGGCCGACGGCGCCTCACCTATAAAAACGGCTTCATCGGCAAAACGAACATGTGGCGCATTGCGATCGGCTGAAGAATACACCGCTACTGTTCTTATTCCCATTCTTCGAGCCGACTTCATAACGCGGATTGCAATTTCTCCACGGTTGGCTACCAGTATTTTTTTAATCATTCGAATTCTATTAATAGTTGTCCTTTGTCGACTGCATCACCTTTTGCAACCGCTATCGATTTGATAATGCCCTCGCGCGGCGATACGAAGCTATTTTCCATTTTCATCGCGCCTAAAATCAACAGCGGATCATTAACCGAAACCTGCTGGCCCACCGCCACATTAATTTCAAGTATCAGTCCCGGCATTGGCGCATGGACTGAATTAATCTGTTTTCCGGCACCAACTTCAAATCCCATTTCGGCAATCAAAATATCCAGCTCGTCATGAATCACTATTTCATATAAAGCGTTATTTATTTTAACCGCGTATTTTTTAGCCAAAAAATGTGACGAGGAAATTTCAGCTTTATACGATTGGTTTTGATGAAGTACATGAACCTTCCGGTCGTCGAGGTGAATTGAATCAAAGGTTTCTAAATCAGATTTCTGCAATGCGAAATGGTAAGTACCATTGACTTTTATATCGTATTTCTCACTCATATATAATATTTCTGCTGTAATTTGTGCCGATGTTACAACTCAAGAAGGCCATTGCTCTTTAAAACTTTCATTGGTTTCGAGAACCAGAAAATTTCAAAATCAGGCAAGGTCGTTTCGAAGTCGGCTTTAACCTGTGCTAAAGTTAATAATTTTGGATTTGTAACCGCCGATTTTTGAAAAAACCTTAGCAGCCACTCGCTTTCCACCTTAGTGACCTGTATTTTAGCGGCATCTTTCCTATTATGGAAAATCATTGTTGCCATCTCACGGGAACGCCCTTTTTTATTTTGCGTATGATAGGTAACCTGCGGCTCCTTTCCAAGCCACACGATTTTCGCGGTGGGACGCCATACTAGCTTATCATCGGTATTTATTGCCGACAAGATAAAATTGGGTGCTATAGTGGTTGGCGGAATTTCAAACTCAAACCAGTCCTGCAGGTCATAGTCGAAACAAATTCCGTGCATATAGTTGAAAAGCGATTTTTTAAGACCGTAGCTAAACTTTTCATGATCGACACCCACACTATCGGTAAACAAGATATCATTATTTGCAAAACGGCCTACCTCGTCGCTATTTTTGGCGACGCCGAAATTTTGCGGGTACATCCCAACGGGGCTATGCGCGGTCATCGCAAACTGATGCCAAAAACCCGATTGCAGCACACCTGTCTCGAACAACTGCCGTACCATCTCAAGGCTGTCGATGGTTTCCTGCTCTGTTTGGGTTGGATAGCCATACATTAAGTACGCATGAACCATAATTCCTGCTTCTGTAAAATTGCGTGTAACTTTTGCCACCTGTTCCACCGTGACGCCTTTCTCAATTAAAGCCAGCAAACGATCGGACGCGACTTCTAATCCGCCGGAAACCGCGATGCAGCCGGAAGCCTTCAACAGCAGACATAAATCGATCGTAAAGCTCTTCTCGAACCGGATGTTCGTCCACCACGTAACTGTGATCCGGCGCCGGATGATTTCGAGCGCCAATGCCCGCATCAGTGCCGGCGGTGCTGCTTCATCTACAAAGTGAAAACCATTCTGGCCGGTTTGAGCGATCAGTTGCTCTATCCTATCGCATAAAAGCGTCGCGGCAACCGGTTCATAAATTTTTATATAATCTAGAGATATATCGCAGAACGTGCATTTGCCCCAATAGCAGCCGTGGGCCATTGTGAGTTTGTTCCATCGCCCGTCGCTCCACATCCTGTGCATAGGATTTATGACCTCAATGACCGATATGTACTTGTCCAGTGGCAGACCTGAATAGTCAGGTGTGCCTGTTTCAGATTGTTTATAGTCGGGCAAATTCGAATTATCGACATAGCAAACTTTACCGTCTATCGCGACAAATGTCCGCTTTAAAGCTGAAATGTCACGCTCTCCACGAACATGTTCGATTAGTAACTCCACCGGTCGCTCACCGTCATCCAGTGTTATAAAATCGAAAAACTCAAAGACTCGGGCATCGGATAGCGATCTCAATTCGGTATTTGGAAAACCGCCACCCATTGCGATTTTTACATCCGGATAGTTGGCTTTGATCCACTGTGCGCAGCGAAACGCCGAAAAAAGATTTCCGGGAAATGGTACCGATATCAGTACAAGGTTGCGTGCATTACGCATTCGCTGCGATAATACCTGAATTAATTCTATATCAATATACGAGAGTTCCTGCTGGAGTGCCAGATAGATTTCGTCAAACGAATTTGCACTTCTTCCGAGTCGTTCGGCATATCGGCTGAAGCCAAAATTCGGATCCACGCATTCGACGATAAAGTCGGATATGTCTTCCAGATACAATGTAGCCAAATGCTTTGCTTTATCCTGAAGTCCCATCGTACCAAAAGCCCAGTCGAGTTCCTGCAACTGATCAAACCGGGAAGCCTCGGGCAGAAAATCTCCCTGGCAAATTTGCAGCGCAAGAGTCGGATTGGCACCTTGCAAAAAAGAAATTACGCTGTCAATGGTTGTTATGTAATCATCAGCCAGGTGTAGAATGCGCTGTGCATTAGCAGAAAGTATGCTCCCACCGGATCTGGCACGCGTGAACATTTTTGCCAGACCATCCGCGGAAAAGATTTCTAAAATCACCTCAATTCCGAGATCAGCCTGTTCGCAACGGATGTTTTTAGTTTTTAAAAACCCCGTGAGATAGGCTGTAGCCGGATACGGAGTGTTTAGCTGGGTAAATGGCGGGGTGATGAGTAGCAGACTGCGATCCAATTTTTTATTACAAAAGTAAGATAATTTATCGGGCACATAAAAAACGCTTAAAAGTTGATAATCCATTATTGACTGAAAAATCTAACATATTTTTATCATATTCACACCCTAAGGAATTTTAGGCGTCAATGCTCGCTGCAGTCCTGAATGCTTTTATTTTCGTACTTTTACGCGAAATCGAATGATAAAACTATGCCCAGCGACTGCGTCAGATACAAAGATTCCGGTTATTTTTCTCCACTGATAATCGACTATCTGAATCAGGAACCCAAATTAAAAAAGTTCTATAACCGTTTTCCTGCTCTCGGTACTTTTATTGACCAGATCGAAGAAAAAAGACGAAACTACAGTGAACCTAACCGCACGCTGTTGGTAAAGATACTTCAGGAGCAATATCGCGATATCACAGCTTCGGAAGCGACCAAGGCGAATATTGCATCATTGGCGCACGATAACACGTTCACCATCACGACTGGCCATCAGCTAAACATTTTTACGGGACCGCTTTACTTTCTGTATAAAATTATCTCTGCAATCAACCTCTGTAAACAACTCAAGGATGAACACGCCGGTTTTAATTTTGTGCCGGTTTTCTGGATGGCTACCGAAGACCATGATTTCGATGAAATAAATCATTTTAATTTTAAAGGCAGGAAATTTAGCTGGAATCGTGACAAAGCGGGTCCCACGGGACGATTACCAACCGACGGCATGCAAGATGTCTTCAGTAGGTTTGAACGAGAACTCGGCCCGGGCGTCAATGCCGCTCGACTACGGTCGCTTTTTGAAAAATCGTATCTGCAGCATGATACTCTGGCTGATGCCACCCGTTTTTTAGCAAACGAAATCTTCGGTGAATATGGCGTTGTTATACTGGATGCTGATGAGCAGGAGTTAAAAACCGCGTTTATTCCTCAAATGGAGAACGAGCTTTTCATCAACAATGCGTTTGAGAAAGTATCGGAAACCATTGAGCAACTTTCTTCATATGGTATTCAGGTGAATCCAAGAGAGATTAACTTGTTTTATATGGAAGATGGTTATCGTGACCGGATTATTAAGCAGGAAGACACGTTCTACGTAAATAATACCGGTATAAAATTTACTGAAACCGAGATCCGAAACGAATTAAGGGCGAATCCACAAAAATTCAGTCCGAACGTAATCATGCGCCCGCTATATCAGGAAGTCCTGCTGCCAAATCTGTGTTACATCGGCGGTGGTGCCGAAATTGCCTATTGGCTTGAATTAAAATCATTTTTTGAAGCTGAGAATGTCACTTTCCCGATATTGCTGCTTCGGAATTCGGCGGTGATTGCAACTGAAAAGCAAGCGCGAAAACTCGACCGTATGGAATTGCAGTGGAAGGATATCTTTTTGCCTAAGAATGAACTTCACAACCGTCAAACAGAAAAAATATCGGCAATCCCTATTGATTTTTCGGAACAACGGAAAGTAATAAATGAACAATTTGAAGCGCTCTTACAAATAGCGGAGAAAACCGACAAGTCCTTTTCCGGGGCGGTTCTGGCACAGCAGACGAAGCAGTTGAAAGGTCTTGATAAATTAGAAAAGCGACTGCTCAAAGCGCAGAAGCGCCGGTATTCCGATGAACTTGAGCGTGTCAATTCGTTGCAGGAACAACTATTTCCGTCGGGCACACTACAGGAACGCAATGCAAATTTTTCGGAGTTTTATCTTCATAATGGTGAAAAGCTTGTCCCCAAACTGATTGAAAAACTCGATCCGTTATCAGATGAATTTTCCATTTTAGTGGTTTGATTTCGTTCAAATTTGATTTTAGTAATTGGTTATTAAACATTACTTTTGCACCCGGTTAAACACCGTCGGACACACTTAATCAAAAAATAAAAAATGGCAACGAACAGAACTTTTACAATGATCAAACCTGATGCGGTTGAAAACGGCCACATCGGAGGAATTTTGAATATGATCGCCGAAGCGGGATTTAAAATTGTAGCTTTAAAATTAACGCAATTGACCGTTGCCGATGCACAAGCGTTTTATGCGGTACATTCAGCTCGTCCATTCTATGGAGAATTGGTTGAATTCATGTCCCGCGGGCCAATCGTTGCAGCGATTCTTGAGAAAGA
>CAZLWZ010000120.1:0-6093 GCA_964563275.1 uncultured Flavobacterium sp. | reverse complement strand
CAGCCACCGATTTTTATTTTCTTCTGAAGCTGTAATTTTTCCGAGTCCCAGAATTATTTCAAGCGATCTGATTCGGCTGACTCCTTTAAGTTGCTCGTTGTGTTCCGGGGTGAATTCGATGCCTATTTGCTCGGCAATTTTTTGCCATGCTAAAAAATGATATTTTGCCGTATCGACAATAACACCATCAAGGTCGAATATGAATGCTTTTTTGGTCATGTGATTAATCTGAGATTGCGTGTTTATCGGTAATCAGGAAATTACCAAGTGCAGCGAGGATCAGCGAAAGTCCGGCCAATGTCATCGCAAAGATTGTTTCAGGTCCGATGAGTCGGTAAAGCACGTTAATGCCGCCCAATGCCGCAACAATCTGCGGCAGCACAATAAACATATTGAACAAGCCCATCATCATTCCCATTTTTTTGGGATTCACGGCTCCCGACAGCATCGCGTATGGCATAGACAGAATGCTTCCCCACGATATTCCCACTAGAATAAAGCAGTACTTCAGGGTTTCGGGTGTCGCATAGTACATCGCCATAAATCCGATGCCGCCAAGAAAGAGCGATGCAAAATGAATATATTTTCTGTTGATTTTTCTCTTTGCCGTGTAGAATGTCAGCAACAGCGCAAATGCCATCGACGACAAACCATAAATCCCCATTGCCGATCCCACAAGGTTGGCGGCGTCCTGATATTTTAAATTGGCGGCTCGAAATGCGGCGGTATCATCGACATCGTCAAGATTAAAATTTTTTTCGGTCGGCGCTTCTGCCTGATAGACATGTTCTGTCAGCGCCGGTGTGGCCATGCTCCACATCGTGAAAAAAGCGAACCAGCTAAAAAATTGGATGAAGCCCAGCTTTTTCATGGTCGACGGCATTTCTTTAAGTGCGGCAAAAGTGTCTTTAAAAAATCGTGAATCTTTTTCTTCGGCTTTGAAGGCGTCAAGGTCTTCGGGCGGATATTCCTTTGTTGTAAAAATCGTGTACAGAATGCTTGTCAGAAATACAAAAGCACCAATGCCAAAAGCGACTTTTACGGACATGGGAACAACTCCGGCCGGCGCGTCGTTGCTAACGCCCATCTGATTTACAAGCCACGGCAGATTACTCGCGACCCAGGTTCCGATACCGATAATCAGCGTTTGCATCACGAATCCGTATGAGCGCTGGGAATTCGGAAGTTTATCGGCCACAAGTGCCCGGAAAGGTTCCATACTGATGTTGATAGACGCATCGAGAATCCACAACAATCCGGCGGCCATCCACAGCATCGGCGAATGAGGAACAATAAACAAGGCAAGTGAACTTAATATCGCACCGATCAGAAAGTACGGTCGCCGTCGGCCGAGTCGATTATGCCAGGTGTTGTCGGAAAGGTATCCGATTATTGGCTGCACGATTAATCCGGTAAGTGGTGCAGCGATCCACAGAAGCGGGATCGCATCTTTGTCGGCTCCAAGAGTTTGGAAGATTCGGGACATAAATCCGCCCTGCAGGGCAAACCCGAATTGTATTCCCAGGAATCCGAAACTCATGTTCCAAATTTCCCAGAAACCTAATTTACGCTTTTCCATTATCGTATTTTAAAATGGCTACGATAAGCGCGATGCTTATCAAAACTTACTCAGTTTTTCGAAGTGAAGTAGAAGCTTTGATAATTGGTTGTAAATATATAATTTTTTTAATCCGTACGTTTTTATTTTAACTATTTTGTCGAATCCCGGTGTATCAAATGGGTTTCAATCACCTCGGTACGATAGTGTTCTTCTACGTGTTCTTCCGATTCGAGTCGTTCGATCAACATCTTAGCAGCTTTGTTTCCCATTTTGATGCCGTTCTGGCTCACGGTCGTAATGGTAGGTGTCGAATATTGCGAGATAATTCCGTCGGTAAAAGCAATAACCGACAGATCTTCAGGGACGCGCAGTCCCAGTTCGCGCGCTTTTTTTATGATTATCACCGCGAAGAGTTCATTTACCGCAAAAACGGCGTCGATGGCCCGGTCCTGTAGCAGTTTTCCGATTTTTTCAGCGCATGTGTCCACGTCCTCGACTTTTAAAATCAGCGCTTCGTCAAAAGGTAACCCATTGTCAAGGACTGCCTTTGTGTAGCCGTCGGTGCGGAGTTTGCCTACGCTGACATAGTCGACGGTTGTAACCAGTGCAATCTTCTTCTTGCCCTGGTCGATCAGACTTTGTACCGCTTCATAGGCTGCCATCTTATCGTCAATTATCACTTTGTCGCACAATATTTCACTAGTCACGCGATCGAACATCACCACCGGCATACCCTGATTAATGACTTCGGTAATATGATGAAAATCGGCTTTATATTGTGTTTCTTTGGAAAGCGACATTATAAACCCATCGATGCTGCCATTTGCGAGCATCTCCATGTTAAGTACTTCTTTGTCGAACGATTCGTCGGAAAGACAAATGATTACGCTGTATCCGCATTCGTTTGCGACGTGCTCAATTCCGCTGATGACCGTAGCAAAAAAATGATGGACGATCTCCGGGATTATAATTCCGATAGTCTTGGTTTTACGGTTTTTTAAACTCAGGGCGATGTTGTTAGGCTTGTAGTTGTATAACTTCGCAAAAGCCTGGACTTTAAGCCGGGTATCTTCGCTGATCTCGGGGCTGTTCCTGAGTGATTTAGAAACTGTTGAAATCGAAACATCAAGTTCTTTTGCAATTTGTTTTAAGGTAACTTTTCTTCTCATCAAATATTATTATGTATTTATTATAAGTAGGAAATATATTTTTCGACATTGGTTATTTTTCGGGAGCAAGACACACGATTACACGAAAGTTGTCAACACGAAAACGTTTTCGCAATCTGATTTAACGGAGCAGAAAGGCTAACGTACGGAAATTTACTTATTTTTAACATTCGAAGTGTAAGTATAAGCAAACTAAACTCAATTTTAACCTAAACAAAATGTATGAAAACAATTTACAATAAGTTGTTGTATTTTTTACTCCTTCTCCCGTTGGGCGTCCTTGCGCAGGGTACGGTTACGGGGACCGTTCTTGAAGGAAGTTCGGGTCTCAGCTTACCGGGCGTAAACGTTGTGGTCGAGGGGACAAACAATACTACAGTTACCGATTTCGATGGAAACTTTCAGTTGACGGGACTCACCCGCGGTCAGCGGATTATATTTTCGTATGTTGGTTTCAGGGAAATCGCCGTGGAGTACACAAATCAATCGACTTTATCGATTATGATGGAGGAAGATGCGAATCAGTTAAGTGAAGTCGTTATTCAGATTGGTTACGGAACGGTGCGTAGAGAGGATGCGACAGGAGCAGTGACCACCGTAACGACGGAGGATTTTAACCGTGGGCCACTTGTGGCAACGGATCAGTTGATCCAGGGTAAAGTAGCCGGTTTGCAAATTTCCAGTGGAGGCGGTGCGCCAGGCGAGGGGTCTTTGATTAGGATTCGTAGCGGTTCGTCGTTAAACGCAAATAATGATCCTTTATATGTTATTGACGGAGTTCCGCTAGATGCTGGCGGCGGCGGTGTACAGGGAGGTCGAAATCCGTTGGCAGCTATAAACCCGAATGATGTGGAATCAGTGACCGTATTAAAGGACGCATCGGCGACAGCTATCTATGGTTCGCGTGCTTCAAACGGTGTAGTCATCATCACAACAAAGCGTGGAAGATCAGGCGAAATGCAAGTGAATTATAATGGAAACTTTTCGGTCAGCAAAATTACCGATAAGGTTGATGTTCTCACAGCGGATGAGTTCCGTGATTTTGTGCAGCAGTATGGTACTCCGGTTGGAGATGGCACGGTTATGCAGTCTCAATACCTGGGCGATGCCAATACTGACTGGCAGGACCAAATCTACCGTGTAGGGTATGGAACAGATCACAACGTTTCACTTTCAGGAGGTTCAGATAACATTTTATATCGCACCTCGGCCGGATTTACCGATATGAACGGTATTTTGAAAAGGGATAACATGAAACGTACTTCGCTAAATGTGAATCTAACCGGTGATTTTTTCGACAACCATTTAAGAGTCCAGGTTTCAAGTAAGACATCATCAATTTTAAACAACTACAGTAACCGGGATGCGATAGGAGCTGCGGTAAGTTTCGATCCTACTCAGGAAATTTACGACCCAACATACGGTTATGAATATTTCCAATGGTTAGACTATGACAATGCTAATGGTGGCATCCCTACTCAGGAAGTCAATGCCGGACGTAATCCATTATCACTTATAAATCAAATCGAAAACAAAGGCTCGCAAACGCGAAGCATTGGAAACATCGAGTTTGACTATAAACTGCACTTCCTGCCGGAACTCAAGGCGGTGGCCAATTTCGGGTATGATTACTCAGAGGGGCGGTCAACTAACCGCACCGCAGAAAATTATGTCGTCTCGGGATCGCAAGGATTTATGCGTACAGAATACGGCGAAAGAAAAAACCGTGTGATGGATTTATACCTGAATTATAATAAATTATTTGATGGGATCAATACCCGTTTAGACCTTACAGGCGGATATACATATCAAAATTTCAATCGCATCAATGGCTTTTCATCATATAATCCTGTAACTGGGGCGTCTGAAGAAGATAGTTCAAATGAGACCCTAAACCTTCAGTCTGTTTTTGCCCGGGCCAATATTAGCATTGCAGATAAATATTTGATCACTGGTTCTGTTCGCCGGGATGGTTCTTCCCGTTTCGCGGTCGGTAACCGCTGGAGTACTTTTCCAGCAGGAGCAATTGCATGGAAAGTAAGCGAAGAAGAATTTTTAAGAAACAATTCCACCGTTAGTGACCTTAAATTTAGGGCAAGCTGGGGGATAACAGGTCAGCAGGATATAAATCGTACCTATCCGTCATCAGCATTATACCTAGATTCCACTATCACGGCAGCATATCCAATGGGGTACGACGCGAGTGGCGCGCCAATTTATGTGCAGACGTACCGACCGCAGCCGTACAACCCGGGACTTCAGTGGGAAGAAACAGAGCAGTTAAACTTTGGTGTTGACTTTGGTTTGTTTAATAATCGGATTACTGGTTCTGCTGAATATTATAGAAAGATTTCTCATGATTTGATCGTATTTACTGCAAATCCACAAGGTGTCGGATTCTCAAACGAGGACTTTTACAATATCGGGAATATGGAATTTGACGGTGTCGAGTTGCAACTCGATGTATGGCCGGTGCGTAACGATAACACCCAATGGCGCGTGGGCGGAAACATCACTTTCCAGAATGCTGATGTCACCAAGTTAAATCTTATTACAAGTCCGGATTATCCGGGACTCATGACCGGAGGAATTACCGGCGGAACGGGGAATATGGTCCAAAATCATCAGGTAGGATTTTCACCTTATTCATTTTATGTTTTCGAGCAGGTATACTCTGCCGATGGCCAGCCGCTTGAAGGAGTTTATGTAGACAGAAATCAGGATGGAATGGTTAACGAACTCGATTTGTATCGTTATAAAAAACCGGCAGCGGATATCTTCTTTGGAATCAACACTGATTTCAGCTACAAAAATTGGGATTTCTCAATGTCATGGCGAGGAAGTCATGGTAATTACAACTACAACAACGTTCAGTCGAATTTTGGCAACGTGTTTACGGCTATGCCGGGCAACGGTGATTATTTGAACAATGCAAATGCGAACGTACTGGAAACTGAGTTCCGGGCAGCCACTAATTACTTCTCAGACTATTATGTACAGGACGCTTCATTCGTAAGATTGGATAACGTTACATTAGGCTATACCTTTATGGATGCCGTTGGCAAAGGCTCAATGGTGACACTCAGCGCCAATGTTCAGAACGCCCTGTTGATCACCGATTATAAAGGGCTTGATCCTGAGATCAACGGAGGTATAGACAGCAATCTCTATCCACGACCGCGAATTTATACTTTAGGTCTAAACGTCAATTTTTAATTAAGAAAACATGAAGAAAGTTAAATATTTCGTCGGTAAAATCAGCGTGCTGCTAGTTCTCTTAGCATCGGCATCGTGTACTGACGATATCAATCAGATTAATCCCGAAGACGGCAATCAGCTTGTTGACGAGGAGTTTTTCAGCGA
>CAZLWZ010000119.1:0-6138 GCA_964563275.1 uncultured Flavobacterium sp. | reverse complement strand
AAAAGTACGGCGCTAATTAGTTTTGTTACCGCTGCCGCATTTCTTGTCGTGGCTTTTATATCTCCTTTTCTGTCCGGGATTGCCGATTATGCGGGGAACAAAAAAAGTTTTATGAAGTTCTTTTGTTACCTTGGTGCGGGTTCTTGTATTGGATTGTATTGGTTCAGCCTGGAGCACATTTATTTTAGTTTGATTTGCTACTTCTTTGGCTTGATCGGTTTTTGGGCAAGCCTGGTTTTCTACAACTCATATTTGCCCGATATTGCGTTTCCTGAACAGCAGGATAAGGTGAGTGCAAAAGGATATTCTATAGGATATGTAGGAAGCGTGCTTCTGCTACTGATTAACCTTGCTATGGTCATGAAACCTGAAATTTTTGGTATTGTCGGATCCGGTGGCGAAGCATCATTGACGGCAATGCGATACTCGTTTGTGATGGTCGGTATCTGGTGGATCCTATTCAGCCAGTACACGTATTACTACTTGCCAAAAGGTAATAGTAATGCCAATAAGATCACTCGGCAGGTGATGTTCAACGGGTTTAGGGAACTCCGGAACGTGTGGCATATGCTCGGCGACGCGATTTCTTTGAAACGATTTCTCTACAGTTTTTTCGTTTACAGCATGGCGGTCCAGACGGTTATGCTGATTGCTACTTATTTTGGAGAGCAGGAAATTGCTTGGGAGTCGGATGTGCAACGAACAACAGGATTAATTATCAGCATATTACTTATACAGCTAGTAGCCGTGGCAGGTGCAATCCTTACATCAAAAGCATCGGCGCGCTTCGGTAATATTCCGACACTAATAGCAATCAACTGCGTGTGGGTATCGTTATGTATCGGTGCATATTTTATCATTTTGCCGATGCACTTCTATATCACCGCCGCCTTTGTCGGCTTAGTTATGGGCGGGATCCAGTCGCTATCGCGTTCTACGTACTCAAAACTACTACCGAGGACTCAGGACACGACTTCATTCTTTAGCTTTTACGACGTTTCTGAAAAAATCGGAATCGTTATAGGAATGTGTATTTATGGCTTAATTGACCAGATCACGGGTAGCCCGCGGCTTGCGATCGGATTTCTTGCTGCTTTTTTTATCGTCGGGATTTATCTGCTCGCGCGCGTACCGGCCAGCAACTCTTTGGCTCCCGATAACACCCCGTAAATTTAACTGCCGTGGCTTTCGCAGCGACGTATATTTATTTATATTTGAAAAAAATCGTTATAATGAACATCCGAAAAATTACCGCTTTTATAATGCTGTTCGCTGCATTTGGAATTACGTCCTGCTCAGAAGTTGAGCCCTTAGACCCTGCAATTGTATTAAACCCAAATCCGTCAAATCCATCGAATCCTGGCAACCCCGGCACATCAACCGGTGATTATTGGCCGGCTGCACTAAACAATGAGTGGACCTACTTACTTAATGGTGTTGAACAGACTCCTCTGAAAATGGTTTCAATTAACAGCATCAACGGGCACACTTATTATACCTTTGGTTCCTTTCCCGGAATCAGTAGCGGAGGCATTACTGGAACAGCGGTTACAAGATTGCGAAAAACAGGCGCAAATTACTATATCAAAGTTGAAGATATTGTAACGCAGCAACAAGGACAGATACCCGGATCAACAACCACGGGTTATGAGACAATTTATTTAAAAGATAATTTACCGGTTGGTGGAACGTGGACCACGTCGTATTCAACAACAACCACCTATACCGATCCTAATTTTCCCGAAATGACGATGAGCACCCAAGCCACCGGGACAATAGAAGAGAAAGGCATTGAAATTACAGTAGGCGGTGAAACTTTTACTGATGTGATTAAAACAAAGTACGTTCAGAATGTGACGATGATGGACCAACAAACTACTGCAACAACTTATTACTGGTTTGCAAAAGATGTCGGGCCGGTTAAGATAATGACTGAATCTGAGGGCGCGGTTTACGAACAGCAAATTATCGATTATACATTAAATTAATTTTTAAACAAGACTTTAAACCCGGCACTGTCCGGGTTTTTTTATGGCATAGTGATTGCCTTTTTGGGCTGCGTCCGAAATATAGCACTGTACATCGATTTTAAGTGCATTTAAATATTTCGTACCTTACATTTGCAGACCAATTACGAACTTTTAAATGTCATTCTGACCTACCACAAGATATGTCACAACATAAAATACTTACCATTGACAATTTGTCACTACAAGAATTTGATTCTGAAACCGAGTTAATACCACTGCTCACACCGGAAGACGAGGAAGAAATGAATAATGAAGAACTTCCCGGTTCCCTTTCCATTCTTCCACTTCGCAACACTGTTCTTTTTCCCGGTGTGGTTATCCCTATATCGGCAGGGCGTGATAAATCGATCAAATTAATTAACGATGCCCACTCGGCCGGAAAGGTTATCGGTGTGGTTGCCCAGAAGAACGAGGAGGATGAGGATCCTTCAAAAAACGATATCCACCGTATTGGTACTGTCGCCAGGATTCTCCGTGTCTTAAAAATGCCCGACGGCAACATTACCGTTATTCTTCAGGGTAAAAAACGGTTTGAAATTGATGCTGTAACTTCCGAAAAACCGTATCTCAAAGCTACTGTTAAGGAAGTCGAGGAGAAACGGCCTGGCAAACACGACACTGAATTTTTTGCGATCGTAGAATCGATTAAAGAACTCGCGATACAGATTATAAAAGAGAGTCCCAATATCCCGACCGAAGCTACCTTTGCAATTAAAAATATTGAAAGTCATTCCTTCCTGATCAACTTCGTATCGTCGAATATGAATCTGACTGTTAAGGAAAAGCAGGATTTGCTTGCGATTAACGCATTAAAAGAAAGAGCGCTGGAGACATTGCGCTTTATGAATATCGAGTTGCAACGCCTTGAGCTGAAGAATGATATCCAATCGAAAGTTCGATTTGACCTTGATCAGCAGCAGCGCGAATATTTCCTGCACCAGCAGATGAAGACAATCCAGGAAGAACTTGGTGGTGTTTCGCATGAACAGGAAATAGATGACATGCGTCAAAAAGCAAAAAGTAAGAACTGGGACCAAAAAACGCGCGATATTTTTGAAAAAGAACTTTCGAAAATGCAGCGGATGAATCCGCAGGCACCCGATTTTGGAATTCAGCGCAATTACCTTGAACTGATTCTTGAGCTTCCGTGGAACGAATTCTCGAAAGACAATTTTGATTTGAAGCGCGCGCAGAAAATTTTGGATCGCGACCATTTTGGTTTGGAAGATGTCAAGAAAAGGATGATTGAGCACCTGGCGGTTTTAAAACTTCGCAACGACATGAAGTCGCCTATTATCTGCCTTACTGGCCCTCCGGGAGTCGGAAAGACTTCTATCGGAAAATCAATAGCCGAAGCTTTAGGTCGGGAATACGTTCGCATTTCGCTGGGGGGATTGCGTGATGAAGCTGAAATACGCGGACATCGGAAAACCTACATCGGCGCGATGCCTGGCCGAATCATCCAGAGCATTAAAAAAGCAGGAACATCAAATCCGGTCTTCGTGCTTGACGAAATTGATAAATTGTCTAACAGCAACCAGGGAGATCCCTCATCGGCATTGCTCGAAGTGCTGGATCCCGAGCAGAACAATGCATTTTATGACAATTTCCTCGAACTGGGGTATGATTTATCGAAAGTAATGTTTATCGCGACCTCAAACAATATGCAAACCATCCAACCAGCATTGCGCGACAGGATGGAAGTGATAAAAATGTCGGGTTATACTATTGAGGAAAAAGTTGAAATTGCGCGCCAGCATCTGTTTCCAAAACAGCTAAAGGAACATGGCCTCACTCCGAAGCAGTTGTCGATCGGCAAAAAGCAACTGGAAAAAATTGTCGAAGGTTACACGCGTGAGTCTGGCGTGCGAGGTCTGGAGAATAAAATTGCACAGGTAATACGGCACGCGGCCAAATCGGTTGCGATGGAGGAGCAGTACAATACAAAATTAACGGATGAGGATATCATAAAAGTACTCGGTGCCCCGCGGATGGCCCGTGACAAATCAGAGAGTAATGAGGTAGCTGGCGTGGTTACAGGACTCGCGTGGACGAATGTCGGCGGCGATATCCTGTTTATTGAATCGTTGATTTCGAAAGGCAAAGGATCAATGACGATGACAGGTAACCTTGGTACTGTAATGAAAGAATCGGCGACAATTGCGCTCGAGTACATCAAATCAAACGCCGATCTGTTTGGAATCGATCCTGAAGTTCTGTCCAAGTACAATATCCACATTCACATTCCCGAAGGAGCAACCCCAAAAGATGGACCAAGTGCGGGAATTGCAATGCTGACATCATTGGTTTCGTTGCTGACCCAGCGTAAGATAAAGAAAAATCTTGCGATGACCGGCGAGATTACGTTGAGAGGCAAAGTGTTGCCGGTGGGCGGAATTAAAGAAAAAATTCTTGCCGCAAAACGGGCTAACATCAAAGAGATAATTATGTGCATCGAGAATAAACAGGACGTCGATGAAATAAAAGAGGAGTACGTTGCAGGCCTCACTTTCCACTATGTTCGGGAGATGAGCGAGGTTGTGAAGTACGCTCTTACAGATGAGAAAGTAAAGAATGCCAAGCAGCTGTAGTAACTAAAACAGGATGTAGTGGCTTGTCATTAAAAATAATATCTTCGCATCTGCGTTATTTAGTAGATTTCAACGATCGTCATGTTAAAAACCCTCCTTACCTGTATTCTGTTTATCGGCACTTCCGTAACATATGGGCAAATAGGCGGCAAACATGTTTATCAATTCCTGAACCTCGTTACCTCGCCTCGCCAGGCGGCATTAGGAGGCAAAACGGTCACTATTTATGATGACGATGTAAATCAGGTGCACTTTAATCCTGCGTCAATCAATGCCGATATGCACAACCGGCTGGCGCTGAACTACGGCAGCTATTTTGGAGAAGCTACTTACGGTACTGCATCTTATGCGTATACCTACGACAGGCACGTACAGACATTCCAGGCGGGCGTCAACTACATCAACTACGGCAATTTTGAAGGATATGACGAAAATGGTATTGCTACATCGGATTTTACCGGAAGCGAAATAGCAATTTCGGCCGCATACGCATATAATATTCCCTATACCGATTTTTATCTGGGCGCAAGTGCAAAGGTGATTTCCTCCACGCTTGAAAGCTATAACTCCTTCGGAGGTGCGATCGATATCGGCGCCATTTTTATAGACGAACGCAATGATGTTAACTGGGCTTTGGTGATCCGAAATATCGGCACCCAGTTTACACGATACGCCGAAACCAACGAGAAGCTGCCTCTTGAGATCATCGTGGGTGTGTCACAGGAGGTCGAAAATGTTCCGATACGATGGCATCTGACACTCGAGAATCTTCAGCAATGGAACATCGCATTCTCAAATCCGGCACGTGCCGAGAATTCCATTGACGGTGAATCGAGTCCTGAAAAAGTATCTTTTTTAAATAATGCGCTGCGCCACGTGATAATCGGAGCCGAACTTTTTCCTAAAAAGAGCTTTAACATCAGAATTGGCTATAACTTCAGGCGAGGTGAAGAACTTCGGTTAATCGAACATCGGAATTTCTCCGGAATATCAGCAGGTTTTGGTCTTCGGCTGAACCGCCTGAAATTTAATTATTCTTATTCACGCTATACACTCGCAGCGAACACGAGTTTGTTTGGACTGACTATAAATTTTGACGAATAATTTTGGAAAAAAGAATTACAATAGCAATCGACGGATTTTCATCTACGGGAAAAAGTACGCTCGCCAAGCAACTTGCCGCACATCTGGGTTACATTTACGTGGATTCAGGAGCAATGTACCGCGCAGTAACCTATTATGCGATGCAGCAGGGTATTATTTCCAGCGACAATTTCAACAGTCAGAAATTAGTGGATGATCTTCCGGAAATTGATCTCGAATTGCGCTTCAATCCCGAGATTGGATATTCCGAAATGTTCCTAAACGACGTGAACGTGGAGCGGGAGATACGCACGATCGAAGTATCAAATTTCGTAAGTCATGTTGCTGAGATTTCGGAAGTACGCCACAAACTCGTTCTGCAGCAACAGCAAATGGGAAAAGGAAAAGGCGTTGTCATGGATGGCAGGGATATC
>CAZLWZ010000118.1:0-6138 GCA_964563275.1 uncultured Flavobacterium sp. | reverse complement strand
ATATATACTTCCGGGTGCCCGAGGAACCAGAACAAGTGTTCAAAAAGCACAGGCGAACCTCCCTGGTAATGCAAAACTTCACCGGCAATGTAGATATCGGATAAGAAGAATGAAGTACCGAAACTTCGGTCCATAATCAGCAATAGTGCCGCCGACAATAATACCGGAAAGGAAATAACTCCAATGATAGCCGTGATAAAGAACGCCCAGATGGTCAATGGCAATCGTGTCATTGTCATTCCTACCGTTCGCAGGTTTATAACCGTTACGATGTAGTTAAGCGACCCCATTAAAGAGGAAGCGATAAAGATAGCCATCGACACCAGCCATAAGGTCATACCTGTACCAGAACCACCAATAGACTGAGGCAATGCGCTCAGCGGCGGGTAGATTGTCCATCCTGCGGATGCTGGTCCCGCTTCAACAAACAATGAAGCTATCATTATAACGCTCGACAAAAAGAACAACCAATATGATATCATATTCATAAAACCGGATGCCATATCTCGTGCACCAATCTGAAGCGGAATCAACAAGTTACTAAAAGTACCACTCAGACCAGCAGTTAAGACGAAGAAGACCATGATGGTTCCGTGAATCGTCACAAGCGCAAGATAAACCTCATTGGTCATCACACCATTGGGTGCAAATTTATCGCCGAGAAAAAAATTAAAGATAGCGAACGATTCTTCGGGCCACGCCAATTGCATTCTGAAAAGCAAAGACATTCCCACCCCAATAATACCCATTAAAATACCGGTGATCAGGTACTGCTTAGCGATCATTTTATGATCGATGCTAAAAATGTATTTGGTGATAAAGGTATCTTTATGGTGGTGTTCATGATCGTGATCATGTCCGTGGTCTAAATCGTGTGTGTGAGCTACTGCTGACATATTGAGATTGCTTTAAATTCTTTTTATTAATTAGTTTACTGCTACTGAAGGAAGGTCGCCCGACTGTACTGAATCGGTTGCGGCACCAGAACCTTCTACTGTAGCCGGTTCGGCATTTGCAGCCTTTATCTTCGACACCAGTGTTCCCTGCTCGGCTAGCCATAGTTTGAAATCTTCAGGCGTATCGACCACAAGCTTTACCTGCATATTGTAGTGTGAAGCACCACAGATCTTGTTGCACAACAATACGTAATCGAATGTATATGGATCCAAAGCGGTCTCGCCTTGCGCCACCAGCTCAGCACTTCGTCTGTTCCGAATGTTGTTGATGTTCTCTACTTTTTCTACGATATGAGGCATTTCGCGCATTTCCGCAGTTGTGTATATAGGCTCAAACGCAAACTGAGTTACCATTCCGGGAAGAACGTTCATCTGCGCACGGAAGTGTGGCATGTATGCAGAGTGCAGTACATCCTGAGAACGGAATTTAAAAAGTATCTTTTTTCCTTTTGGCAAATGAAGTTCTGTGGCAGTGATATCGTCCTGTGCATTTGGATCGCTAAGATCCACACCCATTGTATTCGGACCATCTATATAACGCACGTTCGCCTTGCCCAAGACATTGTCCTCACCGGCATATCTGATCTCCCACGCAAATTGTTTTGCATAAACTTCAACGATCATTACGTCTTCGTCTTCGTCAACGAACATGATGTTCGTCCAGGCATAAAGACCATAAAGGATCAGACCGGCCAAAACTATTGCAGGGATAACGCTCCATACGAACTCAAGCTTGTCATTATCGGCAAAGTATAATGCTTTCTGACCTTCGCGTCCGCGGTATTTAAATGTAAAGTAGTATAGGAGTACCTGAGTAACCGCCTGGACAATAAACAGCAGAACCCAAGTGGTATTCATCAAATTATCAACCTGGCCACCGTGAGCCGATGCGGGTACTTTTAAAATCAGATGACTCCACGCAAACAATCCATAAATAGTGAAAATGTACAGGAAAGCAAGAAAACCGAACATCAGATAACCCTGCAGGTTATTGTCCTTGTCATTTGCAACTCCTGAATCGTTGACTTTGGCGCCAACTTGAGTTAGATCGAATATTTTAGTCAGTTGCCACAACGCGACAGCTACTAAGACTAAAATCACTATTATCAACAAACTTTGCATCTGTTCTTAATTTAAAATATTAATAATGGAAATGTTTACTTTCTTCGATGAACGGATCCCTTTCCGGAAGCAGTGGGGCTTTTGCAAGCGCACCAAAGACAACAAAGACAAACAATCCAAGGAAGAACAACACCGATCCGATTTCCGGCACTCCTATATACCACTGGTCGCCCACGGTAGCCGGCATAATCATATTGAAGAAATCGATGTAATGACCCAATAATATTACAACCCCTGCCATAACAAGGATCCATGATATACGTTTAAAATCGGTATTGATTAAAATCAGTATCGGAAACAGGAAGTTCATTACCACCGCTCCAAAGAACGGCACGTTGTACTGCTCGATCCTGGTCACGAAATACGTCACTTCTTCAGGAATATTGGCATACCAGATCAACATGAACTGTGAGAACCACAGATACGTCCAAAAAACACTTATACCGAACATGAATTTTGCCAGGTCATGGATATGACTCGTATTTACATGTGGTAAATATCCGGCGTTCTTCAGGAATAGCGTGACCATGCATATGGCAGTGATACCGCTTACGAAGAAGCTTGCAAATACATACCATCCGAAAAGTGTGCTGAACCAGTGCGGGTCAAGCGACATAATCCAGTCCCACGACATGATCGATTCGGTCACGATAAAGAACACGAGGAATCCTGCTGAAATATTGAAGTTGCGTTTGTAATACGCGTTGTCTTTTGCCCGGTCCTGCTCCAAAGAATACTTTGCTGTAAAGAACCTGTACAAATTCCATCCGATTAAAATAACCGCGGCACGGATCAGCCAGAAAGGCACATTTAGATAACCCGATTTATTCGCGACCAATTTATCGTAGTTTTCACTTGCAGGATCGGTTATGCCTTCTGTCATCCACACAAACATGTGATTGACGTGGAAGCCGCTCAGGCAAAGTAATATAAAGAAGATTACTGATCCCGGAAGTAAATAGGCCGTGATGGCTTGCATCACCCGATAAAGTACCGGCGACCATCCCGCCTGCGCGACAATTTGAATGGCGTAAAAGGCCAGTACGCCCATGGCGAGCAACATAAAGAAAATACATGCTACATATAAAGCAGCCCAAGGTCTATTTTGAAGTTGGTGCAGCACGTGCTCCAGGTGCTCCTGGTGTCCGGCATGAGAGTCAGCGCCAATTGCGCCATGCGCAGAATTCACGCCCAAGCCATGCGTATCGGTTCCTTTTGACACAGCACCTCCAGAAAACGCTATCGTATCAAGATGCATCGAGTCTAGTTGTTGCACTGGTACACTATCAATAGTAGCCGCATTACCCGAAGGCCCCGTGGCACTCTGGCCACCGTCGTGAAGCTCCACATCTTCACCGCCTCGAGTGATAAACTTTTCCGGTGCGTCGATATCGGTATCGTCTTTTATATCGTGCTGCTTGTCATCCCCGTGGGCGCCGTGTTCGCTTTCAGCAAGTATACTTTCGACTTCGTGAGTATCTTTTGGCGCAGTGAAAAAACCTATTCCAATTCCGATGGCACCCAAGACCATCAGAATAATTGAAAATGTTTTTAATTTACTTGAAAATGTGTACATATCTATTACGATCAGTTTGTTCTACAATTATAATTCGCTTCTGAGTTTCATTACGTACTCGGCTACTATCCAACGCTCTTTCGCATTTAGCTGATTTGCATAAGAACCCATCATGTTAAGTCCGTACGTCTCAACATGGAAAACACTACCAACCGTAATCTCCCTGTCTTTGTAGCTTGGTACCCCGAGAAATTTCTCCTGGGTAACCAGTTTTCCTTTACCATCACCACTTGTTCCATGACAGATGGCGCAATATATATCGTACAAAATCTTCGCTTCATCCATATCCACGCTAAGCGAATCCAGTCCCGACGAAGTCACTGCCTTTGAAGCCAAGTAGCCTTCGTTGGTGTTTTCAAGCTCATAAGGAACAAAGCCGCGCTTAATTGTACCTAAAGGAGGAACCTGTGCTTCTGTTCCCCCACGAAAAGCATCCGACTCTGAATAGGTTTCGTAAGCAACCGATTCGTACATGTTCGGGAAGTACTCATAATTTCGTTCGCGGTCACTGCGACACGACGAAATTAAAATAGTAAGACCTGCTAGAAGTGCTGTTTTATATACCCTTTTCATATCTCGCTGTTAATGCTTTTCTATTACTTTTACTTCAACCGCACCTGTCTTCTGAAAGAATGACACCAGTTCCTCTTCGTTGTTATTGATTGAAACCTCCATCAGGAAATGATCATCAGTGGTACGAACATCAGGATTTTCGGCAACTTTCCACGGCCACAATTTACTTCTCATGTAAAAAGTTATTACCATAAGGTGTGCGGCAAAGAATACGGTCATCTCGAACATTACCGGAACAAAGGCCGGCATGTTCTGAATGTAACTAAAGCTTGGTTTACCGCCGATGTCCTGTGGCCAATCGGTGATCATAATGTAATTCATCATCACGGTAGCCACTGTCAAACCTATGCATCCGTAGATGAACGCGCAGATCGCCAGTCGTGTAGGTGCCAATCCCATTGCCTTATCGAGTCCGTGGACCGGGAACGGTGTAAATATTTCTTCTATATGATGGTGCGCTGCGCGCGTTTGCTTTACAGCATCCATCAATACATCATCGTCATTATAAATGGCGTATATAACTTTATTATTCATGATGTGAGTGTTTATTTTCTTCTCTGCGTTTTTTATAGTATTCACCTGATGTTTTCAAAATTGTCTTCACCTCGGCCTGTGCAATTACAGGGAACGATCGTGCATAAAGAAGGAACAAGACAAAGAAGAAACCTATTGTACCAATGAAAATTCCTATATCTACGAATGTTGGAGAGAACATCGTCCATGACGACGGAAGGTAATCCCTGTGCAACGACGTTACGATGATCACAAATCGTTCAAACCACATACCGATGTTAACCACAATTGAAATTACAAATGAGAACATGATGCTTGTACGCAGTTTTTTGAACCACATGAACTGCGGAGAGAAAACGTTGCAGGTCATCATCGCCCAGTATGCCCACCAGTACGGACCGGTCGCTCTGTTTAAGAAAGCGTACTGCTCGTATTCAACACCTGAATACCAGGCGACAAATAATTCGGTTATATACGCTACACCAACGATTGAACCCGTAATCATGATTACGATATTCATCAATTCGATGTGCTGGATTGTGATATATGCTTCCAGGTTGGATACTTTACGCATGATGATCAATAGCGTGTTCACCATAGCAAATCCTGAAAATACAGCCCCAGCAACGAAATATGGCGGGAAGATGGTCGTATGCCATCCCGGAATCACCGAGGTAGCAAAGTCAAACGATACAATGGTATGTACCGATAGTACGAGTGGTGTTGCCAAACCTGCCAATACCAATGAAACTTCCTCGAAACGCTGCCAGTCTTTGGCGCGGCCGCTCCATCCGAAGCTTAAGGTAGAATAAATCTTTTTTGTGAACGGGGTCACCGCCCGGTCGCGAAGCATCGCGAAATCTGGTAAAAGACCAGTCCACCAGAATACCAACGAAACCGATAGATATGTTGAGATTGCAAATACGTCCCAAAGAAGCGGCGAGTTGAAGTTCACCCATAATGATCCGAACTGGTTCGGAATAGGCACCACCCAATAGGCTAGCCATGGACGTCCCATGTGGATGATCGGGAATAAACCTGCCTGTATTACTGAGAAGATGGTCATTGCCTCAGCAGATCGGTTGATCGCCATTCTCCAACGCTGACGGAACAATAATAGTACGGCAGAAATCAGGGTTCCCGCATGACCGATACCTACCCACCAAACGAAGTTGGTGATATCCCAGGCCCAGCCAACTGTTTTGTTAAGACCCCAAACACCAATACCTGTAGAAATCGTGTATATGATACACCCAACTCCCCAAAGGAACGCGGCAAGTGAGATTGAAAAAACAATCCACCATTGTTTGTTGGCTCTTCCCTCGACAGGAGCGGCAACATCTACTGTTACGTCGTGATAAGATTTATCACCTATAACTAAAGGTTTTCTAATGGGTG
>CAZLWZ010000117.1:0-6151 GCA_964563275.1 uncultured Flavobacterium sp. | reverse complement strand
ACGACAATACCACCGACTTTAGTCTGGTTGCTGGAGCGCGAATTGACAATCACAACAGGTTGGGGACTTTTTTTACACCGCGTTTGCATTTGAGGTACAATCCGTGGGAGCGCGCGGTAATAAGAGCTTCGGCAGGACGTGGGAAGCGAACGGCCAATATTTTTGCCGAGAACCAGCAGCTCTTTGGTAGTTCGCGTGTATTTGATATTCTCGACAATTCAGGGAAGATATATGGGCTGGATCCGGAAATCGCCTGGAATTATGGCGTTAGTTTTATGCAGGGTTTTTATGTTTTTAATAACCGGGCTGATGTCACGCTGGATTTCTACCGCACCGATTTCAGTAATCAGGCAGTAGTTGATTTGTATGCCGGACCGCAGCAGGCGCTTTTTTACAATCTCGACGGGAAGTCGGTTGCGAACAGCCTTCAGCTGGAGTTGAATTATGAGATTATGACGCACCTGAACCTTCGTACTGCGTACAAATTCTATGACATTCAGTCGGATTATCTAAGTGGATCTTTCGAAAAGCCGCTTCAGGCGAAGCACCGGTTCTTTGCAAATATTGGCTACGAAACACACATTGGCGATAAGGGAAAGCAATGGAAGTTTGATTACACTTTTAACTGGTTAGGCAAACAACGGCTTCCAAACACTGCTTCCAATCCGGCCGTTGATCGTCTTGGCGAGTATTCACCATCGTTCTCTTTGATGAATGCACAGATAACCAGAACATTTTCGTCGGTTTTTGAAGTTTACGCAGGTGGAGAAAACATCGGTAATTATAAGCAGCAAAAGGCGGTATTGGGTGCTGAGAACCCTTTCGGTCCGACTTTTGACACGTCGGTCGTTTATGCGCCGGTATTCGGACAAATGTTTTACGCAGGACTGCGATTTAAAATAAAATAAAAGATATAGAAATGAAAAAACTAATGATGTTTATTGTGCTGATCATAGGCTTTAATGCGACAGCGCAGGAAAAAAGTAAAAACGCACGCTACGCCATCGAAGTTAACGGGAACTGTGACATGTGCAAGAAGCGCATCGAAAAAGCAGCCTATTCTGTCAGTGGTGTAAAATCGGCGACGTGGGATGTGGAGTCACATATGCTTAGTCTTATAGTAAACGAACATAAAACAACGCTTGGCGACGTAGAGAATGCCATTGCCGGGGCCGGACACGACACACCTGGCGTCAAAGCTACCGATGAAGATTACCACAATCTACACGGCTGCTGTAAATACGAGCGGGATTAAGGTTTGAAGGTATTTTTCTAATAGCCAAATTATACTTAAAAGTGGCGCAACAGAATTGCGGGTAAGTTAATTTATTACTAATTTCACGCCCGATATTTTTCAGCTTTAACAAACCAAACAAATGAGTGATTTTGACTGGAAGAACTTAATTGATCCACTTTTTTATATACATTTTGACATCAATGGCGTCAAAATGGGCTTATACATTGTTTTATTTATCGTGTTTGCAGAAACTGGCCTCTTCGCCGGTTTCTTTTTACCCGGAGACAGCCTGCTTTTTCTCGCCGGGATTTACAACCGGGAACTGATGGAAAATGTGATGTTCATCGAGAGCAGTTTACTCAATGTACTCATTCTGGCTACTGCGGTAGCATTCGCCGGTATTTTGGGTAACACTGTAGGGTATTGGTTTGGCTCTAAAAGCGGCTATTATCTTTATAACAAAAAAGACACGTTCTGGTTCAAGAAAAAATATTTAATCCAGTCGAAAGAGTTTTTTGAACGTCATGGCGGCCGCGCGATTATCTTCGCACGTTTCCTTCCAATTTTCAGGACTTTTGCCCCTATTGTCGCGGGTATTGTCTATATGGACAAAAAGAGATTCATGTTCTACAACATTCTGAGTTCGTTCATCTGGTCGTACAGTTTGATTTTTGCAGGTCATTATCTATACGGATTCCTGTTGAGAAACTACCAGATTGACTTAAAAGAGCACATCGAAATTATAGTCATTTCGCTTGTAGTGATTACGATCCTTCCTGTTATTATGAAATTCAGTAAGAAGGTAAAAGATCAGGTGGAGGAAGTGATTGACCCGAATCACGAGAGCGGGACAAAAGATAAATAATAAGATTATACATAAGATTTATTTGACTGATATTGTTTGAGTGTCCGAGTATAGCTGACCCTCTGCGTTAATCCCTTCTATTGTTACCATTACCTCATTCTGCCCCATATTTGGGATAGAGAAATGGAACATTCCGTTTTCGCCAGTTCCTACATTTGCATCCCAGTCGATTGTTCCATACATCTTAAATGCCTGGCTTGCCGTGTTTGTATAAAGCAGGTTTTTATACTGACGATACGGCTGGTACCCGTCTTTTACAGTCAATGATTGTGAATCAATTCTGACACCAATCGCATTATTTAATGTTTTTTTTGTGTAGATCCTAATGCTGCCATTTGGTCCCGCGGATCCTGAGCCATATCCACGTCTGTGAATATAAATTTCTTCTACAAAATCGAGCTGCATATTAAGTAATAAACTGGCATCTGCGACAGGTGCATCGTCAACGTAAACTAACAAGGCGTTATCGCCGGTAAAACTTCCGCCCCCCATTCTTGTTATTGTAACATTGCCGCCTGTGACGTTGACGATATATCCGTGCGCAGCGATGAATTGAAGAACGTCACGATACATAGCGATCTTCGATTCGTCAATTTTATATCCGCGCGCCATATTGTTGAAAAACCGATATTCATGAATCATCTTGTCCTTGGCGGGTTTTGCACTACTTTCTACCTTCACATCAGCAAGCGCTATCGCACCTAAAATTTCAGGTATTTCGACAGGTTTGCTGGATAAAAACTCCGCTGAGCATTCTAATGTCGGTGCGACTACTCCTTTATTGAACACTCTTCTGTTGTTTAAAATCTGAGGATACATCTTTAATTTCAATGTGTTCGATTTCTGATTTAACAGCGAAAAAAATATTGTTGTTGAATCGACCGCCATCACGTTCTCGAATAGAAATTCTTTCCCTTTTACGGCTACGGTTTCATCTATGCCTAGTACCGGTGCCGACATCCTGACTTTCAAATTCTTGTCGCCAACGTCGTTCGCTATAGTACCTTTAATGGTCAGTCCGCCATCAAACGTAAATTTAGCCTGTGGTGGCGATTGCATGATCGCTTCCCATTTGTATTTAGGTGGTTGCGTGATCAGGACATTATCAAGTTCGAAGTGCTTTTTGCGGTTAATATCCGATAAATAGTACGTAGGATCGACTACTGGCTTTTCGAGATAATTATCCAAATAAAGCGACGCGTAAATACTTCTCGGATGTTTAGCGGTCGATACCGGTCTTGTTGAAATGCTCAGACTGCCGAATACTAACGGAATGCTGCCACGAAATGTAATCGAATCGGTACGGATACTTTGTACCGCAATTTGCGAATCTGCTGTTATCGTCCATGGTTTAAAAATCACACGATCCGCTTTTTTATTTAAATCATTATCAACCAGAAAGACCGAATTTACGCCGTCGGATATATACTCATTTGAAACCGGTATTAATTGCTGTGTATTTCCATTGGCAAATGAAACATCAACAAATGAAGCAACATCATTTTGCTGAAATACCAGTTTAAATTGCTGGTCGACAAGGCTTTTGAGAGTTCGGTCATTGGTTTTTAGCTGGACAATAGTTTTGTCGGGGTAAGTATAATTGTTAACCGACATCGTTACCCCGGTAAGTAGCGGAGACGGTAGGTTTTGTGACCATTGCCTGTCATTACGATCGAAAGTGACCGTGTAAATTTCGTTTTTCGTTTGCAGTATGTCGAATCGTCCATAACCGTGATTATTAGTTGAAAATGATGACACGACTTTTCCCTGCGCGTCCTTGACGGTGATGTTTGTAATGGCTACACCATTTCCATTGCAATCTGTAATTTTAGCTGCTATAGTGTTCGAAACTCCTTCGAGAAATATTCCTCCTTCGGGATATAAGGAAGTGTACAATTGGTTATAATTTATTGATTCATAATCCGGATACGTAGAATCATTGATATTAATAACTGAAATTTCGTGCAGAGCCGATTCATCTTCACTAAAATTGTTCATATAGTTTGTATACGCACGCAGATAATACCTTCCGGATTTAATATTGTCGGGAAGAGTAATATTTCCCGAAAACAAACTATTCTCGCAATAATACAAATTCGTAAGCAGCACTGCGCCTTTATTATCCAGAACCGTCACGTACACGTTCGTCGTAGGGGCGTACGGTTTTGCGGTCTTTTTGTCAATAACATAACCGCTAAACCAAATAGGCTCCTTGGACATATAATTATATTTATTGAGTTGAAGATGGATGTTTTCACGATCCAGTGAGAAGTATTGCGTTAGTGAAGCGGTAATCTTCTCAGTTTGTGCCGTGGATGCGGTGCAAAATGTGATTGCAAGTAGGCAAGAGAGAAATTTTGTCATAGAGAGTGAGAATAATTTCGCTAATATAATAGTTTTGAAAATACACAGCATTTTAAATGATATGCGTTTGATGAGAGCCCTCTAATAAGAGAGTATAAAAAAAATAACAAAAAAAAGCTGTCCCGTAAGACAGCTTCATTTTATTCATTGGAATGAGTTTACATCATTCCGGGCATGCCGCCTCCCATTGGTGGCATTCCACCGCCGGCATTCTCTTCTTTAATATCAACCAGCGCACATTCTGTAGTAAGAATCATCCCCGCAACCGATGCCGCATTCTCAAGCGCCACACGTGTCACCTTTTTAGGATCGATAATTCCGGCTGCAAGCATATCTACATATTCATCGGTTTTGGCATTATACCCAAAGTCGCCTGAACCTTCTGCAACTTTCGCTACAACCACCGAACCTTCGAGACCGGCATTTTCAACAATTGTACGAAGTGGCGATTCGATAGCGCGTGAAACGATCTGGATTCCCGTCGCCTCATCGGCATTGTCCGCAGAAAGTGATTTCAAAGTTTGTTTTGCACGAAGCAGCGCAACACCGCCACCGGCAACAATACCTTCTTCTACAGCTGCGCGTGTCGCGTGCAATGCATCATCAACACGGTCTTTTTTCTCCTTCATTTCCACTTCAGATGCGGCACCCACATATAGTACTGCGACACCACCGGCAAGTTTTGCAAGTCGTTCCTGAAGTTTTTCACGGTCATAGTCGGACGTGGTCGATTCCATTTGCGCCTTGATCTGGCTCACACGGTTCTGAATCATGTCGGATTCACCTGCGCCGCTTACGATGGTAGTATTATCTTTATCAATTGATACACGTTTCGCTGTTCCAAGCATTTCCAAGGTTGCGTTCTCAAGGGTGTAACCGCGCTCTTCAGAAATTACCGTACCACCGGTCAATATAGCGATATCTTCAAGCAGAGCTTTTCTTCTGTCGCCAAAGCCCGGAGCTTTCACTGCTGCAATCTTTAAGGCGCCACGTAGTTTGTTGACCACCAATGTCGACAGAGCTTCACCGTCAACATCTTCAGCGATGATTAACAACGGTTTTCCTGACTGCGCTACCGGCTCAAGAACCGGTAACAATTCTTTTAATGAAGATACTTTTTTGTCGTATAAGAGGATGTACGGGTTTTCAAGTTCCGCTTCCATTTTATCCGGGTTTGTCACAAAGTAGGGCGACAGGTATCCGCGGTCAAACTGCATTCCTTCGACCACGTCAACATAGGTGTCGGTTCCTTTTGCTTCTTCAACAGTGATGACGCCTTCCTTACCGACTTTTGTAAATGCAGTGGCGATCAGTTCACCGATTACCTCGTCATTGTTTGCAGAGATTGATGCAATTTGCTTAATTTTTTCAGAATCGGTTCCTACAACCTTTGCCTGCTTGGCAAGATCAGCGACAATTGATTCGACAGCCTTGTCAATTCCGCGTTTCAAATCCATTGGGTTGGCTCCTGCGGCTACGTTCTTCAAGCCTTCCTTGACGATTGATTGGGCTAAAACAGTAGCAGTCGTCGTTCCGTCTCCGGCAAGGTCATTGGTTTTTGAAGCAACTTCCTTCACCATTTGTGCACCCATGTTCTCCAGGGCGTCTTTTAATTCGATTTCCTTTGCGACGGTAACGCCATCCTTGGTAACTGTAGGCCCGCCAAATGATTTTCCGATGATTAC
>CAZLWZ010000116.1:0-6194 GCA_964563275.1 uncultured Flavobacterium sp. | reverse complement strand
ATCTGCAGTTGATTGTCATGAAGATTTGTGATATTTTGCGTTAATATAACAATTGGCGATACAAAATAATTGAATCTAAAAATAATTCCTATTTTTGGAAAAGTTTGCAGACAAATATACACCAACCAAATGAACAATACCACCCGGGAATACGACGAAGTCATAGCGGCATGTCGGTCGTTGTTCCTAAATAAAATGACCGACTACGGCAGTGCCTGGCGCATTCTGCGGTTGCCTTCACTAACCGATCAGATTTTCATTAAAGCACAGCGGATTCGCGGCCTTCAGGAAAATGCGGTACGCAAGGTCGATGAGGGCGAAGCATCCGAGTTTATCGGAATAATCAATTATTCGGTGATGGCGTTGATACAGCTTGAGTTGGGAGTAGCTTCACAACCCGACCTTCCACATGATCGGGCCGCAAAATTATACGATCAGAAAATTGAAGAGACAAAAAACCTGATGCAGGCCAAAAATCACGATTATGGCGAAGCCTGGCGTGACATGCGCATCAGCTCGCTCACCGATTTAATTCTGCAGAAACTACTGCGAGTAAAGCAAATTGAAGATAATAAAGGAAAAACAATAGTATCCGAAGGAATCGAAGCCAATTACCAGGATATGATCAATTATGCAGTGTTTGCACTCATTTTAATGGATTTTAATAAATAACCATGAAAAACATTCTTACGCAATTCTCTCGAGTACTTGTCGGCGTCCTGTTTATAATATCGGGACTGATTAAACTAAACGATCCGGTCGGTTTTTCTTTTAAACTCGAGGAATATTTTGGCCAGACGGTCTTAAACCTGCCGTTCCTGATACCTTTTGCTCTGGGACTTGCCGTATTTGTCGTTATTTTTGAAGTGGTCCTTGGGGTAGCGCTGCTCGTGGGTTCAAATAAGAAGCTGACCCTGTGGAGCCTGCTGCTGATGATTTTGTTCTTCACGTTCCTGACATTTTATTCGGCCTACTTCAACAAAGTAACCGATTGCGGCTGTTTTGGTGATGCGCTGAAACTCACGCCATGGGAATCTTTCACCAAAGATGTTGTGCTGCTGGTGTTTATATTGATACTTTTCTTCAACCAGGAACTTATAAAACCGATTGGCACAAAAACCTTTAGGACGATAGTCGTAGTTTTCAGTATTCTCGGCTGCGGGTTTATGGCATGGTGGGTACTGAACCACTTGCCATTAAAAGATTTCCGAGCCTATAAAACCGGCACAAACATACAGCAGGGAATGACGATACCGGAAGGCGCACCCAGAGCAGAAATTGAAATGATATTTATTTATAATGTCAACGGAGAGAATAAAGAATTCACCGAAGAAACTTTAATGGACTTGCCGGACGGAGCCACTTTTGTCGAACGTATCGACAAAGTAGTTTCGGAAGGATATGTGCCGCCGATCCACGACTTTACGATGGAAAAGGATGGATCTGATTATACCGATGAACTTCTGGAAGAGCCAAAATTACTAATGTTTGTCGCATACGACCTGACAAAATCTGATCCCGAGGGACTCGCCGAACTCAAACAACTGCACGATAAGGCCATTGTGCGCGGTTACAAAGTGATTGGAATGACATCTTCTACCGATGATCTGATTGAGACGGTCAAAAAACAGTACGCGCTGCCATTCGACTTTTATTTCTGCGACGCAACGACCTTAAAAACGATCGAGCGGGCAAATCCTAGTATCGTAGTTCTCGAAAAAGGGACCATTGTTCAGAAACTGCACTGGAATGATGCCGAAGACACCAAGCTATAGAACATGTATAAGAAGGAGCGAAAAAAGTGTCTGCTGGGAATTGTGGTTTGCGTACTCGGATTTTTTTTAGGACAATTTTTCCTGAATGTGGTGTCGAAGTATGAGGATCCTCTATTTGGAAACACGTTCTATATTATCGTCGGATGTGCTTTGATAGTTTTGTCGTTGATCTTGATCTACCTGTTAATCCGGCACCTGAGGTTTTTGCGAAAGAAGGAACAAAAGCGCAAGAGCAGTTCGATAGTGTTTCTGCAAAAAGATAAGATGAAGATCCGGTGATCCGCTACTTTTTACATAAGACCGGATACGCGCTGCTGACGCTGTTTGGAGTCATAACAGTGATTTTCTTTTTATTTACTGTACTTCCGGGCGACCCTGCTCGGATGATGCTCGACCAGAACGAAAACTCAGAGCAACTTGCGATCGTTAAAAAAAAATATGGGTTTGATCAACCTATATCTACGCAATATCGTTACTATCTGAACGACCTGTCACCGGTGTCGCTGCACAGCAACGATCCTGAAGATTATACCTACTTGTCTCCTGATAAGTACAATGCAGTACGGCTTATCGAATTAGCGGGAGTGCATCTCGTAATTAAAACACCATACCTGCGCGAGAGTTTTCGCAAAAGTGGCAGCAAAGTCAGCGACATTATTGCCAATACTTTACCGAATACTTTTATACTCGCTTTTTTTGCGATAGTACTTGCTATTGTTGTCGGGGTTTTTCTGGGCATTATATCGGCTCTTTACAAAGACAGTTTATTGGATCGGCTGATCGCTCTGCTGAGTTCGGTTGGCATGAGCGTGCCCTCGTTCTTCAGCGCTATCCTGTTTGCCTGGATTTTTGGTTTTATGCTGCATCGTTATACGAATTTAAACATGACCGGCAGCCTCTACGAGGTCGATGATTTTGGAGAAGGTGCGTTTATTCAATGGAAAAACCTGATTCTGCCTGCTATTGTTTTGGGCATTCGGCCCCTGGGCGTGGTCATCCAGCTGATGCGTAACTCGTTGTTGGAAACTTTAGGTCAGGATTATATACGCACTGCACGCGCCAAAGGACTTGATGAATACACTATCATCAAAAAGCACGCTCTGAAAAATTCGCTGAACCCGGTCGTAACCGCCATATCGGGATGGTTTGCCTCGATGCTGGCGGGTGCCGTCTTTGTCGAATATATCTTCGGGTGGAACGGTCTCGGGAAAGAAATCGTAGAGGCGTTGAACAATTTAGATTTGCCTGTTATCATGGGCTCCGTTATTGTAATCGCCACCACCTTTGTCGTTATCAATATTATTGTCGATGTAATTTATGCATGGCTCGATCCGAAAGTAAGACTCGAATAACCTGCTAAACAAGCCCAGCCCGGGTTCTTCAGCTCTGATGGCGCGTACCCGAGCGGAACCGAACCAGATTGCAGCAACAGCAGGAAAATGAACAATTAATACGCCCGAAAGTTTCGCTACTGATTTTCGTTTGCATATTTTTGTTACAAATAATTCATCATGAAAAATATTTTTCTGACGGTCATTATCGCATTCGCAGTGACTTCATGCGGTAAAGAGCAAAAAGACGAATTTGCACCCGAAAGTTTATCTGCGGAACTCACTTCGCTCGAGGGTGAAAAAATAACATTTCAGGAAATTCTCCAAAACATGCGTGGCGAGACAATTCTTATCGAAGTCTGGGCCTCGTGGTGCGGCGACTGCGTAAAAGCTATGCCGAAATTAAAGGAGCTGCAGCAGGCACATCCCGACGTATCATATATGTTTGTTTCAATGGACAAAACAATTGAAGCCTGGAAAGCCGGTATCGAAAAGCACGAGCTAGAAGGCGTTCACTATTGGGTACCCGACGGAATGCAGGGAACCTGGGGGAAAGCAACCGACATCGATTGGATTCCGCGGTACATCATTATTGATAAAAATGGCGCAATAGCGACATATCGTGCCATTGAAACCGATTTCGACCAGATTAACACTACTCTTAATTCAATTAAATAATGAGACAGAAGATTGTTGCCGGAAACTGGAAAATGAACAAAAACGCCGAAGAAACCGAAGATCTGTTAAACGAACTGATCAACGAACTTCCGGAAGACAAACAGGTGAATATCATTGTTGCCCCTGCCTTTGTAAACCTCGCATCGGCTGTGGATCATCTTGAATATACCAATATAGAGGTGGCGGCGCAAAACATGCATCAGGCAGAAAGCGGTGCTTATACAGGTGAAATTTCGGCCGATATGCTGAAAAGTATCGGCGTAAATACCGTGATTTTAGGGCATTCGGAGCGGCGAGCACATTTCAACGAAACCGATGCAATTATCGCTTATAAAGTTGACACTGCATTAAAGCATGACATGCGCGTGATATTTTGTTTTGGTGAGGAACTTGACGAGCGACAGCGCGACAATCATTTTAATGTCGTGGAAAACCAGCTTCGGGACGGACTTTTCCACCTCGAAATGTCTCATTGGGAGCAGATTGTGCTGGCTTATGAGCCCGTTTGGGCGATTGGAACCGGTGAGACCGCAAGTCCGCAGCAGGCGCAGGAAATGCATGAATTCGTACGCGAGACGGTACGAAAACGGTACGGTAATGATATAGCTGCTGATGTTTCCATCTTATACGGCGGAAGTGTCAAACCTGATAATGCACGCGAGATTTTCTCACAGCCCGATGTCGATGGTGGCCTTATTGGCGGTGCGGCACTTAATGCACGAGATTTCTCCGCCATAGTTGCTGCCATTTAGTGCGGTTTATCGTTAATATTTGCCGTTCGTCGGCTATTTATTGTAAGATTTTTCAGCACATACTGTTAACTTATTAAAAAACAGCAGGTAAAAATTAGCATCGCAATAGTTTTTTTATACTTTTGGTGGACCAAATAATTATACGATTTTCCCCAAACGTTACATAATTACTATGAAAACTTTTTTTAGCCTCTTGATTTTCGCCTGCTGCTTTACTGTTTCGGCACAGGTAGATACGCAAATCCGATTTGATTCTGATTCGAGACAGTTTTATGTGTGGAACCAGGACCGCGGTACATACGAACTCCGCGAAACCGAGCACGAACATTCGGTTATTGATATTCGTGAAATCGGCACAAAAGGCAATGGCTATATTATCATCAGCCTGGCCGATGACGGACAATCAAGAATTTTTCACGGTTCGATCACAGCATTTAACAACACTGATAATAAAGAGGGTTCATGGTCAATGCGCTCGAAGGTATTGCAGGGACGCCTGACCTATAATCCCGAGAAGCACACGATTACCTATACTTATGAGGCCAACGAGAATCGCTACAATAAAATATTAGTGTTTTCGCTGCGGCCTTTAAACACCTGAATAAACAAGCGGACTTCGTAATCATTTATAGCGCAACTAAAGCAGCACCCGTGCAGGTGCTGTTTTTTTTGTTTGTACAATAATTGGAGGACAGGACAAACTTTAAATCCCTATCTCAACCTGAAACCTGAAGTACCAGTCTTCCTTTGACGATCCGTCGAAATAATCAAATTCGTCACGCGTAATTTCGGCTTGCAACTTAAAAGCATGTTCGCGGATGTATTTTGTTATGCCCAGGCTGTATTGTTTCTGATGCGGAACGAACATACGAATATCTTCGTTTATCTTTTGAGTTGAAAATCTTCCCGTGATCTCATAATCTGTTGGAAACAGGTAACTCGCCTGATAGTCAAACCCGCTGCCTGTGTATACATAATTGCTTTCGCTGCTATTGGAAGGATTAAAAGTCACCGCATGCTCAGGCGTGGTACGCGACATATAAGCCGACATGACGGCAAATCCTTTGTACTTTAGCATTGCATCGAGGAATAGCGACTGCATTGTCCTGGCTTCATATAACTCGGCGCCAAGTTGTCCCTGCGTTCGACGTGCGTTATTATTTTGCTGAAAAGCTGCCGACACCATTATCTTTGGAGTTTGCTCCCGGGCCAGGTCGCCTTCGAAATAACTTCCGTCTTTAGTGAAGGCCCCGAATGGGAACAGTTCGACTTTTCCTGTTACAGCTACTCCGTCATCGTCCGAATTGGTCACATTTCGACCTTCCCCCGAAGACACTGCCGCTTTAAAATTATAGGAAAACCTGTCCAGGTATTCGTTAAGGTTATGGACCTGAATCCCAAAATCCCTGTCAATTGTAAAACGGGCATTATTAATGGTTCGGTCGGTTAGCTGCAGCGCCCCTGATGAGTTTATGCGCTGGCGGTTGCCGGGAAGTTTGGTTTGTCCGAAACCTATGTTCCAGTGCTTGTTCGGGCGGTAAAACACGATAGCGTCGCGAATTATATTGATGTTTTCTCCCTCCTGAATTTCGCCAACATCACCAGGGGCAAAAGAAAGCTGAATGGCATACAGGAACTTCGGATTGCCCACATAGCCG
>CAZLWZ010000115.1:0-6239 GCA_964563275.1 uncultured Flavobacterium sp. | reverse complement strand
GGTTTTTTTTTGTTGATAACTTATCAGGTCCATCACGGCATAAATTCCTATTTTTGAAATTCACCCGCAGCGGTTTTTTACTGCTTCTACAGTCTCATTTCCAGCTATGTACTTGATTTTTGATACCGAAACCACCGGCTTGCCCAAGCGTTGGGATGCTCCCGTAACCGATACCGCGAACTGGCCCAGATGTATCCAGCTCGCCTGGCAATTACATGACGATATGGGCCGGCTGCTCGAAAGCCGCGACTTCCTCATTAAACCCGAAGGGTTCAATATTCCGTATGATGCCGAGCGTGTACACGGAATATCCACTGAACTGGCCGAAGCCAACGGCGTCCCGCTGAAGTATGCGCTGGAACAGTTTTCAGATGCGCTGGCGAAATCCAAATTTATCGTCGGTCAGAACGTCGGTTTTGATGTGAATATCTTGGGATGTGAGTTCCACCGACTCGGGATGGACTGCGTTATGCCGTCGATGCGTGTGCTCGATACGTGTACCGAAGTTTCGGCTTCGATCCTGCAACTACCCGGTGGCCGCGGGGGCAAGTTCAAACTTCCGACCTTGACCGAATTGCATCAGTACCTCTTTAATAAACCGTTTCAAGAAGCGCACAATGCGACTGCCGATGTCGAGGCAACTACCCGTTGTTTCCTCGAGATGATTCGCAGAAGGATATTTACTGCCGAGGAACTCGATGTTCCAGCCAATTACTTTGAAGAATACAACCGCGTGAATCCGACGGAGATTCAACTAATTGGCCTGAAGCACATCAACCTGAAAGCGGCTTCCGACGAAATACGTAAAAATCTAAAAGTCAGCGACGCGCCACAATTTCAGCCGGTTTCGCAAAAGGAAAAGCAGCTGCTCGTCGAAACCGATTTTGTGCACCTTCACAACCACACGCAGTTTTCGGTATTACAATCGACCATCAGTGTGGCCGCATTGGTCAAAGCAGCGATTCAACATAAAATGCCGGCCGTAGCTATTACCGATCACGCGAATCTAATGGGTGCATTTCACTTTGTACGCGATATATTAAATCACAACAAATCGGCTGAAGCCAAAAATAAAGCGGCGGTTGAAAGCGGCGAAGAGCCAACCGAAGTCCCGCTTAAACCTATCGTGGGCTGCGAATTTTTTGTCTGCGATGACCACAAAGACAAATCCCGGAAAGACAACGGTTACCAGATTGTGTTCCTGGCCAAAAACAAGCGCGGATATCACAACCTGGCGAAAATGTCATCGATCGCTTACACTGAAGGTTTTTATTATGTCCCGAGAATCGATCGAAACGTCATCGAAAGATATAAGGAAGACCTGATTGTTCTATCCGGAAACTTGTACGGCGAAATTCCTAACAAACTGTTGAACCTGGGCGAAAATCAGGCTGAAGACGCGTTGTTATGGTGGAAGTCGCAGTTTGGTGCCGACTTCTATATCGAAGTGATGCGGCATAATCAGGAAGATGAAAACCGGGTAAACACGGCGCTGGTGTCGTTGGCACGCAAGCACGATGTGAAGCTGGTGGCGACCAATAATATTTTTTACATCGATAAAGACAATGCAAATGCGCACGATATTTTGTTGTGTGTGCGTGACGGAGAAAAGCAAACGACGCCGATAGGCCGTGGCCGAGGATATCGGCACGGAATGCCCAACCAGGAATACTATTTTAAATCTGGAGACGAAATGAAATCGCTATTTCAGGACCTTCCGGATGCAATTGCGAATACTGCTGAAATTGTTGATAAGATCGAAACATACAGCCTTGCCCGTGAAGTGCTTCTGCCAAAGTTTGAAATTCCGGCCGAGTTCGTTGTTGCTGAAGATGCCGATGGCGGCAAACGTGGTGAAAATAAATACCTGAGACATCTGACTTATGAAGGCGCAAAAAGACGTTATGGCGACATCACGCCGGAAATCCAGGAGCGCGTAGATTTTGAATTACTGACGATTGAAAATTCGGGTTATCCGGGATATTTTCTGATCGTTCAGGATTTTATTGCCGAAGCGCGGAAAATGGGCGTATCTGTAGGTCCGGGCCGGGGTTCTGCGGCGGGATCGGTTGTTGCCTATTGTCTCGGAATTACCAACATCGATCCACTGCTTTACAATTTACTTTTTGAACGTTTTTTAAATCCCGACCGAGTGTCGCTTCCCGATATCGATATCGATTTCGACGATGAAGGCCGAAGCAAAGTCATGGATTATGTCATCCGAAAATATGGATCTAAACAGGTGGCTCAAATAATAACTTATGGTACAATGGCCGCGAAATCGGCTATCAGGGATACTGCCCGCGTACTGGATCTTCCATTATTCGAAGCCGACAAAATCGCAAAGCTGATCCCATTTAACCTGAATCTTGCCAAAATATTCTCGATGGACGAATCGAAGTTAAAGGCATCACTTCGTCCTGAAGATTTCGAAAAAGTACAGGAGCTGATCACATTGGCAAAAGAGGAAGATCTGACAGGCGAGACACTACAGCAGGCGCAGGTGCTCGAAGGAAACCTTCGTAACACCGGAATCCATGCGTGTGGCGTAATCATTACTCCGGATGATATCACGAATTTCGTTCCCGTTGCGACAGCTAAGGATTCCGACCTGTATGTAACCCAATTCGACAACTCCGTAGTTGAAAGCGCAGGTTTGCTGAAGATGGATTTCCTCGGATTAAAGACGCTCACCTTAATTAAAGATACGGTCAAACTCGTAAAATATCGTACCGGTAAAGACATCGATCCCGATGCGTTCCCGATCGATGATGTAAAAACGTATGAGTTATTCCAGCGCGGTGAAACTGTTGGAATATTCCAATACGAATCGCCGGGGATGCAGAAATACATGAAGGAACTGAAACCGACTGTTTTTGGCGACCTGATTGCGATGAACGCGCTTTATCGCCCAGGCCCGATTGCGTATATCCCGAGTTTCATCAAACGGAAAAATGGCGAAGAGGAAATAACCTACGACCTCGATGCCTGCGAAGAACTTCTTAAAGAAACCTACGGAATTACAGTATATCAGGAGCAGGTAATGCTTCTATCACAGAAGTTAGCCGACTTCTCAAAAGGTGATGCCGATGTTCTCCGAAAAGCGATGGGTAAGAAGCAGAAGGACGTACTCGATAAAATGAAGCCAAAATTCATTAATCAGGCAGTCGCAAAAGGGCACCCGGCCGAGAAGCTAGAAAAGATCTGGAAAGACTGGGAAGCCTTTGCCGAATATGCTTTTAATAAATCTCACTCGACATGTTACGCGTGGATCGCCTACCAAACCGCCTATCTTAAAGCGAATTATCCAGCCGAATACATGGCCGCCGTACTTTCCAATAATATGAGCGATATCAAACAGGTGTCGTTCTTTATGGAAGAATGTAAAAGGATGGGGCTTCAGGTTTTAGGTCCGGATGTAAACGAATCTTTTTACAAGTTCACAGTTAATGAAGACTACGCGGTACGGTTTGGCATCGGTGCGGTAAAAGGCGTCGGAATGGGCGCGGTGCAAACGATAGTGGATAATCGCAAAGATGGCAAATACAAGTCGATTTTTGATATGGCAAAACGCGTGGATCTCCGCGCGGCAAATAAAAAAGCATTTGAAAATCTTGCTTTGGCCGGCGGTTTCGATTCGTTCGCTGGCACGACTCGCGCGCAGTATTTCCATGATGAAGGAGACGGCGTGACTTTCCTTGAAAAAGCAATTCGCTACGGCGCAAAATATCAGGAGAACGAGAATTCGGCGCAGGTTAGTTTATTTGGCGAAGCCAGCGATGTGCAGATTCCCGAACCGATTGTTCCACCATGTGAAGACTGGAGTACAATGGAAAAACTGGCGCGCGAGAAGGAAGTTGTTGGCATCTACATTTCAGGGCACCCGCTCGACGATTATAAATTTGAAATGCAATATTTCTGCAACTCCAGACTTGAAGCACTTAAAAACCTCGATCAGCACGTAAATAAAAATCTGACCGTTGGCGGAATCATTACAAATGTGCAGCACCGAACGGCCAAGAACGGCAAAGGATGGGCATCTTTTACGCTCGAAGGTTATGATGAGAGTTATGATTTCAGAATATTCGGCGAAGAGTATCTCAAATTCCGCCATTTCCTGATCCAGAATAACTTTACCTTTATGAAGATTCTGGTTCGTGAAGGCTGGGCCGACAAGGAAACCGGTAAAAAAGGGGAGCCGCGGCTCCAGTTTATGCTGATCCAGTACTTACAGGACGTGCTGCCGTCGTTTGCGAAGAAGTTGATAATCCATCTGAATATTTCCGATCTTCAAAGCGATCTGATACACAAACTTAACGTTGTGTTCCATGCCAACAAAGGCGAGAATTCGGTTTGCTTCGAAGTCATGGAAGTAGAGACCTATAAAAAAATCATAGCAGTAGAGGAACCGGCGCTGGTAGGTGACGCAGACGCAGTGATTAGTGAGGATGAGGAACTTTTCGCCGAAGCAGCGACTGAAATTGAAGAATCCAGGATCATCACCAGGCTGTCAATGCCGAGCAGAAAGCTAAAAATTAAAATTTCAAACGAACTGCTCCAGCAACTCGAACAAATGCAGATCAATTTTAAGCTAAATTAAGCGTATAGGGCATTGCAATGTCCGAATAAGCAAAAGCGATTTGATTGACGCTCTTTCTTGTCAAAATTGCCTAAATTTGTCACTATTAATTAATAAACTTAGTAATATGGCATTAACAATCACAGATGCTACTTTCGAAGAAGTAGTATTGAAATCAGATAAGCCCGTTATGGTGGATTTTTGGGCTGCATGGTGCGGGCCTTGCCGAATGGTAGGACCGATCATCGACGAGCTTAGCAGTGAATTCGACGGCAAAGCAGTGGTAGGCAAAGTAGATGTAGACGCAAATCAGGAATTTGCAGCGAAATATGGCGTTAGGAACATCCCAACTGTATTGGTATTTAAAAATGGAGAAGTCGTTGGTCGTCAGGTCGGCGTAGCGCCAAAACAATCCTATGCTGATAGTCTGAATTCAGCTATGTAAGCAAAAACGAATTATTATTAAAGGATTGATGAAAGTCAGTCCTTTTTTTATTCTGGGAAATCAAAGTTTCGGATTTTCGGCTGCAAACTGCAAGCTGCAAACCGTTAACTGTAAACTATGAACTGTGAACTATTCCTTATATTTGATACATGAAAATCGAGTCGCAGTTAGAAAAAATTTCGAGTTTTGCGCATCTGGAGCTTTTGGCAAACCAGGTCGTTGAAGGTTTTATTTCGGGAATGCATAAGAGTCCGTTTCACGGATTTTCGGCCGAGTTCGCTGAGCATAAAGTGTATAACTCGGGCGAGAGCACCAAGCATATCGACTGGAAACTTTTTGCAAAAACCGATCGGCTGTACACGAAACGTTATGAGGAGGAGACTAATCTTCGGTGTCATTTGATCGTCGATAATTCGTCATCAATGCACTATCCAAAACTAGGAGCTGGCGAAGCCTTCTACCACAGCAAAATCGGTTTTTCAGTCTTGGCGTCGGCGGTATTGATGAGTTTGCTAAAGAAACAGCGGGATGCGGTTGGACTGAGTATATATTCGGACAAGTATGAATATTATGCCCCTGAGAAAGGAAGCGACCGTCATCATCGAATGTTACTTGATAAATTGGAGCAAACCTTGCAGAATCCACCGCAGCCAAAGCAAACCGACACGGTTACCTTTTTGCACCAGATAGCCGAGAAAATGCACCGCCGTTCGATGATCGTTTTATTTACCGACATGTTTCAGTCGGGTAATGACGATGCTCTTTTCAACGCTCTGCAACATCTGAAGCACAACAAGCATAAAGTGGTGCTGTTTCACGTAATCGATTATAAAACCGAATTCAACTTCGATTTCGACAACGCCCCAAAGAAATTTATCGATGTCGAATCAGGCGACGAAATCAATATTTTTGCCGAGAATATCAAGGAAGCTTATGAGGCGCAGGCGGAAGCATACTTTAAAAAAGTAGCAATGACGTGCGCCCAAAATCGTATTAAGTATGTACAGGTTGGAGTAGGCGATAACTTCGAGAAAATCATGACGACTTATTTAGTTGAGAAACAAACCTTTGGATAATAAGGCAAATAAAATAGAAACTTTTTTAGCGGAAAGGTTTGTATAATACATTATCTGTAGTATATTTGCAACCGCAATAAGCGCTGGTTTGGTAGTTCAGTTGGTTAGAATACATGCCTGTCACGCATGGGGTCGCGGG
>CAZLWZ010000114.1:0-6248 GCA_964563275.1 uncultured Flavobacterium sp. | reverse complement strand
TTATTGGCACATAAAGCGTTTTGGAATGTGACCAATGTCAACCAACTAAATGCCGATGCGCGGCTCGATGCGACAATCACGGAACTGATCTTCGTACCGGACGATATTCCGGATGGGCGCTATTTGCTGAATCTACAAATAGCATCGTTTGAAAATGATGCGAGCCCGAGTAAACCTATATTATATAAAATTCACTGATGAACCTCGAGCAATTCGTACAATATTGCACTTCAAAAAAGGCGGTCACCGAACATTTCCCGTTCGATCAGGATACGCTGGTGCTAAAAGTCGGGGGCAAAATGTTTGCATTAACCTCGCTAAGTGGTTGGGAAAATGGCACTCCATCGGCAAATTTAAAGTGCGATCCCGAGTACGCTCAGGAACTTCGAGCCGAATATGACGATATCACGCCCGGCTACCATATGAGTAAGATTCATTGGAACACAGTTGCGATAAATTCAGGTGTCAGCGATACTTTGGTTAGGCAGCTGATCGATGATTCCTACGAGCTCGTTTTGAAAAGTTTAACCAAAAAGCTGCAGAAGGAAATCAGCGAATTAGTAACTTAGAGGAGTTTTTCAATCGCAGGAAATAATTTGAATGACATGAGAGACCAGATTAAAAAATTCCTAAATGAGGATCAGGATCCGAAAGCTGTCGAGAAAATTACGGCAAAACTCGAGGATATTTTGATGAAGAACGAAGAAATCGGCTACATCGGCGTTCAAAAAAAACCGGCGTTGAACGTTTTCCCTGACAGCATCGTTTTAACGAACAAACGGATTGTCTTATGCAAACCAAAAAACCTGGGGCTGTCAATGGAATTTACTGATTATTCCTGGGAAGATATTGCTGCGACATTTGTAAAAGAGAATATTTTGGGATCCGAATTTTCATTCTCGACCAAAACCGACATCAGCGTTTCAATAGATTATTTACCGAAAACGCAGGCGCGGAAAATCAACACATTTGCTAAAGAGCAACTTGAATACACCAAACGGTCGGCTGCTTTCAGCACGGCCGAAGTTTTGGAAGAGACCGAGCCAGGTGTATTTGGAAAAAGTAACAGGATAAGTGCGGCACTGGATTCCCAAATTGAAGATGCGACTGTCGAAGAAATTACCGATTACGCTGAAATCATCCCGGTAATGCAGTCAGGTTACCGGCCCGAAAAGCAGTTTCCCGATGAAGTTCCCGACAGCATGAAGGAAAAGGCGCTTAATGAATTATCAGATCAGGAATTGTTCGACAAACTCCAGAACTACAAAAAACTACTCGACAACGGATTGATCCTTCAAAGCGAATATGACGCTTATAAAAAGGAAATTCTAAACCATATGTAGAGATTAATTGGTGCGAATGGTCTGGGCGTTACCCCAAAGCTGCAAAATATCGTTCGTTCCTCACATCATTTTGCAGCCTTGCGGTCAGGCTGTACGCTGTGTCTTTTATTGCGCTGCGCTCCATAAAAGGACGCCGCTTCCATCCTTAACGCGGACGGCAGTTTTAAATCCCAAGTACCAAGTACCAAATTCCAAGTACCAAATTCCAAATTCCAAATTCCAAATCCCAAAACTCAGATCCCAACTAAATCCTGATTCCTAAGTCCTGAATCCTTATTCAAAACGCTGCACCTTACCCCCGCGACCTATTTCATAATCGTAATCGGTAAACTATACCGCGTGCGAACCGGCACATCTTTAATTTTACCAGGAATCCATTTGGGCGACAGTTCCAGGACTCGCAGCGCTTCTGCACCCGTACCTTCTCCGGCATCCCGTATCACCTCGATGTTGGAAAGACTTCCGTCTTTTTCAATTATAAATTGCACAAAAATGCGGTGCTTACCGGTAACCGTGGCCGGAACATTATAGTTTTCGGCTACAAATTTATAAAAAGCACCAATTCCGCCTGGAAATTCCGGGTTTTGATTGATTTCATTCGTATTTTTAATTCCGTCCTGTGTAACGTCTGAATATTCTTCGATCTCATTTTCACGGACTTTCTGAGAAATGTTATGCTTATTTTTTTCGATCATCGCATTGAGCTCTTCGCGTTTCTCCTTATCAATCTTAGTCGTATGAATGATTTTTAATGTGTCGCCCTGATACTTCTTATGCAAATCTTTCAAATTATTTTCAAAGTACGAATGCGTATATAATTGCACCTGATTTGGCTGGAAGAATTTTTTGGACCGTGCATTTTTTTGGACGAAACTTTGGGTTGCCAATGCAAAATCGGCTGCTTTGAAATTTTTCAGTGTGGTATTGGCGGTATGCTTGCCGTCAATCCAGATGGCGAATTGTTGCGAATCATAATATGATTTAAATACATCGTCTGCAATCGCTTTTTTATTATAAGGTTGCGGAACTGCCGGGATGTAGCGATCTTTTTCATACGTGTTCAGCATCTCGTAAACATTGTCGATTATTATCTGATTGTGATCCATATCGCGGACAATTACGTGGACGCCCTTGTAATATGAGTCACGTGCGTCCTGAATACTTTGGGCGTCATAAGCAGTTGCAAAATCTTCGACAAATTTTTGTGTTTGATTTTGAACAGAAGTTGGTTTTTCCTGTGCTACGACTTCTACGCAACAAAAATAAAATAGTGCGGAGACGATTGGCAACAGTGCGATTTTTCTGAAGATTACTTTGTTTTCGGAGGTGGTTTTGGTCATCATTTTCAATCGTTTTTTGGTTAGGTGGAATGTCAGGTTGCTGGCAAGCGGTGACAAACTTTGGGAAGCCGTGTTCAGGAGCAATGTCTGATAAGTGGTCACATCATATTTGGCGACAATCGAAGAATCGGCGATGAACTCGTGATTCAGCGCAATGGCCCGCTTGTATAAAATAAAGACTGGATTGAACCAGAAAATGGTTTTCAGAAATTCGATAAATAGTATGTCGGCTGTGTGGAACTGGGAAACATGCACCATTTCGTGTTCGAGCAGTTCCCGTCCGATTTTCCCTAATTTATAATCTTCGGCATTCACATAGATCCTGTTTCCAAAAGTGTGCGGCAAAATGTTTTCGGATAGCAGCGATATTTTGGCGGTTTTATATGATGCCAATTCCGATTGTGAATTCAGCCTCTGAAATTTTAAAATGTTCTTTATAAAGCGTATCAGAAAACCCGCGGTTATCAATACATAGATTGCCCAGAGTACATTTTGAACCGGAAATTTAGCAGTATCGTCGGCTATTATAATGGTTTGCGGTGAAGAAATTACGTGCTCAGTTATCGGTGCGGCGGGAACTTCACGCACGATCTCTATAGTCACAAACGGGATCAGTAGTGACAGTGCCAATGCACCTAGTAGGTAGAATCGGTTAAAATTGTGCATCTTTTCGCGCTCCAGCCAAAGGTGATAGACCGCCAGCAGAACGATAAGCGAAATGTTGGAGATAATCAGGAAGTCGGTCATGATTTCTTTTTTTTAAGTTCGCCGTCAATGATTTTCTTTAATTCTTCGAGTTCAGCTGCCGATAAATCGGTTGCCGTGGTAAAAAATGACGCAAATTGCGAAGCTGAATTCCCGAAGAAGTTTTTTATGAGTCGGTTTACGTGTTTCGAAAAGTAAGCCTCTTTCGCCACTAAAGGATAATATTCCCTCGAATTCCCAAACTCGGTGTAGGCGACAAATTTCTTGTCGGTCATTCGTTTTAATAAGGTCGCGACTGTCGTAGGTGCGGGTTTCGGCTCGGGGTATGCCTCGAGCAGGTCTTTCATAAAAGCTTTCTTAAGCTTCCATAAATGTTGCATCAGCTGTTCTTCGGAGTTTGAAAGTTGCATTTAATTAATTTGATTTATTAGTTCTCCTTTGTCGTAAAGTTTAATTTTTACCAGGTGGCCCAGAGTGTCATATTCGTGCCATTTACCTTCATAATACCAGTGCAGATATTCACCTTCATGTGAAAGCCGTGACTTTCCTTCGAGCATTTTTTTACCATTTTTGTGATAAAACGTCGTCTTTGAAATACTGTCGCGGTACACTTCTTTTTTGTATATGCGGCCATTGGTAAAATACTTCCAGGTTTTCTTTTCGGCGCCCTTTTTATAGCGACCACGAGATGTATATGCCAATCCTTCTATTGTGTCTGTTTCAATCCACAGGCCGACGCGCTTATTGTCTTCGATGCGGTTTGTTTTACAACCGATGATACATTGCGATAAAATCAGTAAAAGGAAAATGTATTTCATGTCTACATTAATAGAGGTCGCTCTACAAATGTAGAAATAAAATTTGAGTTTGTTAATTTAAAAGTTTAAAAGTTTAAAGTTTAAAGTTTTAAAAGTTTAAAAAAATAACCCCGATCGGTTATATTTTCAGCCTGAAGTCTAAAATTTATTTAACATGTTACTTACCACGACTGGCTATTGAGCCTGAACATTGTCAACTCGATCCCGCGTTAGGGATGGGAGCAAAGTGCCGCGCACTGCGTACAGCCCGGCGGCGGCGTGTTGATTGTATCTGCTTTGATAAATTTTTTCGCCGGCGCAACGCCAATGAAAAAACCATTAAACCATTAAGATCAATAAGCTAAACTCACCGACCTTAATGCCTTAATGGTTCAAAAAAAAATCTCTTAATGGATCAAAAAAACCATTGAGGACATTAAGTTTAATAAGTTTTACTTATCGATCTAAATGCCCTTAATGGTTCAATAAGATAACACAACCGTATTTTCTGTGTTATTTACTTAATTCGACGAAATATTTATAAAACAACGGAATCGTCTCAATACCTTTCAAATAATTAAATATCCCGAAATGCTCATTAGGCGAATGGATCGCATCGCTGTCCAACCCAAAGCCCATTAAAATCGTTTTGCTTTTTAATTCCTTTTCAAACAGCGCGACAATAGGAATGCTTCCTCCTGAACGCACCGGAATCGCCGGAACGCCAAATGTTTCAGTATAAGCCCTGTTCGCTGCTTTGTACCCGATGCTGTCGATAGGTGTTACATATCCCTGGCCGCCGTGGTGCGGTGTAACTTTTACGGTAACACCACTTGGTGCAATACTTTCAAAATGTTTTGTAAATAATTCGGTTATTTCTTCCCAATCCTGATTTGGCACCAAACGCATCGAAATCTTCGCATACGCCTTGCTCGCAATGACTGTTTTAGCACCTTCGCCGGTGTAGCCACCCCAGATTCCGTTTACATCAAGAGTAGGCCTGATCGAATTGCGCTCGTTGGTCACATAGCCTTTCTCGCCATACACATCGTTCAGTTCAAGTGCTTTTTTGTAATCGTCGAGATTAAAGGGCGCTTTTGCCATTTCGGCGCGCTCCTCGTTAGACAGTTCTTCTACTTTATCATAAAAACCCGGAATTGTAATGTGGTTGTTTTCATCATGTAACGATGCAATCATCTTTGACAATACGTTTATGGGGTTGGCAACCGCGCCTCCATACAAACCTGAATGTAAATCGCGGTTTGGTCCCGTGACTTCGACCTCGACATAACTTAGTCCGCGCAGTCCTGTTGTAATGCTCGGCTGCTGATTTGAAATCATTCCTGTATCCGAAATCAATATTACATCGCAACGCAGTTTGTGCTGGTTGTTTTGTACAAACCAACTCAGACTCTTGGAACCGACTTCCTCTTCGCCTTCGATCATGAATTTAACGTTACACGGAAGGTTGTTCGACCGAACCATGTACTCCAACGCCTTGACGTGCATATACATCTGGCCTTTGTCATCGCAGGCGCCGCGGGCGAATATCGCACCTTCAGGATGGATTTCAGTATTTTTTATCACGGGTTCGAATGGTGGCGATGTCCATAAATCCATCGGATCTGGCGGCTGCACATCATAATGTCCGTACACAAGAACCGTCGGCAAAGCAGGATCAATTGTTTTTTCGCCGTAAACGATCGGATAACCCGGCGTATCGCAGATTTCGACAAAGTCGCATCCGGCTTCTTCGAGTCGGGTTTTCACTGCTTCAGATGTATCGATCACGTCCTGTGAATACGCGGGATCGGCACTGACGGATGGTATTTTAAGAAGGTCAATTAATTCGGTTATGAATCGGTCTTTGTGTTGCTGCACATACGATTTTATGTCGTCCATTTTTGTAGATAATAATTAGATAAATCCAAAAGTACGAAAATCCATTTTAATAATTTTTTGAAAAAATTAGTTTGAAAAGTCGAACTTATGATTATCTTTGCAGCCACAAAATCGCGGATATGGTGAAATTGGTAGACACGCCAGACTTAGGATCTGGTGCC
>CAZLWZ010000113.1:0-6286 GCA_964563275.1 uncultured Flavobacterium sp. | reverse complement strand
GGCCTTGTTTGAACGGTTACCGCTGTTCACATCGATGACGTGCAGTGCTTCGGTATGTTCAATGATCAGATAAGCGCCTTTGCTCATCGAAACTGTCTTTCCGAATGATGTCTTGATCTGTCTTTCTATGTTATATTTCTCGAAAATAGGTGTGTCTTTAGATTGATAAAGTTTGACTATTGATTGTTTGGACGGTGCTATCTCCTGGAGATAGTCTTTTGTTTCCTGGTACAACTCCGCATCATCTATGTGGATACCGCTGAAGGTATCGTTGAAAACGTCTCTGAGAATCGAGGAAGCTCTGTTGAGTTCGCCGAGTACTTTTGACGGATGATGGGCCGTTGGTAATTTTTTTGACATTGCGATCCATCTGTCGAACAGGTTTTGCAAGTCTTTTTCTAGTTCGGCTGTTTTTTTGCCTTCGGCGACGGTGCGAACAATGACGCCAAAACCTTTGGGTTTGATTGCGTTTACAAGCGATTTTAAGCGGCTCTTTTCTTCTTTGGATTCTATCTTTTGTGAGATCGAAACGCGATCGGAGAATGGCACGAGAACGATAAAGCGGCCGGCAAGGGAAAGCTCTGAGCTGATCCTTGGCCCCTTGGTCGAAATCGGTTCTTTGACGACTTGTACTAGAACGGATTGATTTGCGATAAGTACATCGGTGATGACGCCGTTTTTATCAATCTCTTTTTCAAACTTGAAGTTTTTGAGGGAGAAGTCTTTTATTTTACCTGTGCTTACAAGTTTTATGAATTTCAGTTGGGAAGCTAAATTCGGACCTAAATCGTGATAATGTAAAAAGGCGTCCTTTTCGTAGCCCACGTTTACAAATGCAGCGTTTAGTCCGGCAACGGGTTTCCTGATTTTGGCGATGAAAATATCACCGACCTGGAAGTTGCTTTTTTCTTCTTCTTTGTGTAATTCTATCAGTCTTCCATCTTTTAATAAGGCAAAATCTACGGCATCGGAACTAGATCGGATGATTAATTCTTTATTCACACTGTAAATTTTAATCAAAGCAGTAGTTAGTGGTTAGGAAATAGGAGTTAGGTTGTACTAATTCCTGTTTACTAATTCCTGACTCCTGATCTGGAATGGTTTAAACAATAATTCTGACAGGTATTGACCCGGAGGATAGAAGTGAATATTCAAATCTCAAAATTCAAATTCCAATTGAAGGACGGTTGGTATTTGGTATTTTAAAAATTGGAATTTTATTTTCCATCCAAATTTCAATGAACGTTTAATGCAAAAAAAAGTAGTTTACACTACTTTTTCTTTTTGTGACGGTTAGCTCTCGCTCTTTTTTTGCGTTTGTGAGTAGCTACCTTATGTCTTTTCCTTTTTTTACCACTTGGCATACCTGAAGTTTTTGTGATTAATTAATAAGTTTATTTTGCTTCGTTATTTGTTTTCACTCCTTCGACAAACACTTTTGCAGGTTTGAAAGCGGGAATGTTGTGTGCAGGAATTTTAATGGTAGTGTTTTTTGAAATGTTTCGGCCAGTTTTTTCTGCCCTGGTTTTGATGATGAAGCTTCCAAAACCTCTTAAGTATACATTGTCGCCTGTTTCGAGAGAAGTTTTTACTTCTTCCATGAATGATTCAACTGTTGCTTGAACATCACCTTTTTCCAGACCTAGTTTTTCCGAGATCTTCGCTACGATATCTGCTTTCGTCATTTTCGTTCTTTATTATATTGTTTATGAGTAAAATTTTGAGGTTGCAAATATAGGAATTTAAAACAGATATAATCTACCTTAAACGATTAAAATTTAAAGACATAAACTTTTACTTTTGCCCTATAAATCGGCTTTTATGGATTTTTCTAACACGCTAATTTCTTGGTATTTACAAAATAAGCGCGCGCTGCCCTGGCGCGAGACCAACGATCCATATAAGATTTGGCTGTCCGAAATTATGCTTCAGCAAACACGTGTAGCGCAAGGTTTGCCATATTATTTAAAATTTATCGGACATTTTCCGACCGTGTTTGACCTCGCAAACGCCGATGAACAGCAGGTGCTGAAACTATGGCAGGGGCTGGGTTATTATTCGCGGGCGCGTAATCTTTACAAAGCGGCAAAATTGGTGGCTTTTGAAATGGACGGACGTTTTCCGACAAGTTACACGGAAATTTTAAAGCTTCCAGGGGTTGGTGAATATACAGCTGCCGCAATCGCGTCGTTTGCTTATAACGAACCTGTTGCCGTAGTTGATGGCAATGTGTATCGCGTATTGTCGCGCTTTTTTGAAGTCGAAACCGATATTGCATCGTCGTCGGCTAAAGCCGAATTTACCGCATTAGCCAACGAAGTGTTACTTCCGCAGAACCCGGCGGCTTTCAATCAGGCGATTATGGAATTTGGTGCTTTGCAGTGTGTCCCTCAGAACCCGGATTGCTCCTCTTGCGTGCTTAGCAGCTCCTGCGCTGCTTTGAAGAATAATAAAGTGTCGATACTGCCCGTCAAATCACGAAAGGCTAAAGCGCGCAAACGCTACTTCAATTACCTCGTGATCCAGGATGAACAGGACCGAACGGTTGTGCAAAAGCGGACAGGGAAAGGTATCTGGGAAAACATGTATGAATTTCCGCTCATAGAAAGTGAATACGAAACCGATGTTGCCAATGTTCAGAATTTCGTATGCAATGAAGTCGAGGCGGTGTATGCATTACCTGAGCATGATATTGTGCATAAACTTTCGCACCAGCACCTGCATGTGAAATTCTGGAAAGTGTCGGTCAAAGGCCATGTAAAAAATTCAATGGGCGGTGCAGAATTAAGAGCTTTGCCGTTCCCGGTGGTGCTGTACAATTTTATAGAGAAGCATTGGCGATAGTTTTTAAAAATTACTATATTTGGATGAACTACAACTGCTAGAAAAATGAGTGGAACCTTAAATAAAGTAATGCTGATTGGCCATTTGGGAGATGAAGTGAAAATGCATTATTTTGACGGCGGCAACTGCATCGGCAGGTTCCCGCTGGCGACTAATGAAACATACATCAATAAAAGTACGAACGAAAAAATAACATCGACTGAGTGGCATAATCTGGTGGTGCGGAACAAGGCCGCGGAAATATGCGAAAAATATCTGTCAAAAGGCGATAAGATTTATGTGGAAGGCAGGATTAAATCCCGGCAGTGGCAGTCAGAAGACGGTGCGACTAAATTCACCACTGAAATTCAGGTAACCGAGTTCACTTTCCTAACAACAAAGAAAGATTCTGAAGCAAATCGCCCGGCATCAGAAACAAGAGGCGCAGGTGCGGAAAACCGTAGTTCACTTCCGGAAAATGACCTGCCCTTTTAATGTTTAACCAATTCATCACAATTTGGATCCCGATCCCAGTTTAGGATTACTACAGGCTTCCGACACAACTATAATCGTTGGGATTGTCAGCATGTTGCTGCTGCTGTTTTTTTCAGCATTAATTTCGGCAGCCGAAGTAGCATTGTTTTCGCTCACTCCAAATGATCTTCAGGACGCGTGCCAACGAAATCAAAGAAAGGGCACGATCATATCAAATCTGCTGCAAATGCCTAAGAAGCTGCTGGCGACGATACTGATTGCCAATACTTTTATGAATATTGCCGTAATCGTAATTTTTTCTGCGATCGGTGATTTCCTGTTGGCCAATGTTGAATCGCCCTCGTTGCGAATGGCATTAAAAATTCTGATATTGACGTTCGTGATATTGCTTTTTGGCGAAGTCCTGCCCAAGATATACGCGAATCGAAATACAATCCGTTTTTCGTTGTTCGTAGCCGGCCCGCTGGCATTTCTCGATAAGCTTCTGTCACCATTGAGTCTGCCGATGCGTTCGGTCACGCTTTATCTTCATGAAAAACTCGGAAAACAGAAGTCGGTTTTTTCAGTCGACCAATTGTCACAGGCGCTGGAACTGACATCGTCCGAGGGTACATCTGATGATGAACAGAAAATACTCGAAGGAATCGTTTCGTTCGGAAACACCGACACGCGACAGGTGATGAGTCCGCGCATCGATATCTTCGCACTTGAAATCGATGAACCTTTTTCGGAAATACTTCCTAAAATAACCGAGAAAGGTTATTCCAGGATTCCTGTTTACCGCGAGACCATCGACAAGATCGAAGGTGTTTTGTTTGTCAAGGATCTGATTCCATATATTTCTGACACCGATTTTGCTTGGCAAACTTTGATTCGGGAGCCATTTTTCGTACCTGAAAATAAAAAGCTCGACAATTTGCTAAAGGACTTCCAGTCGATGAAAAGCCACCTTGCCATTGTCGTTGATGAGTACGGGGGAACTTCCGGTCTTGTTTCGCTGGAAGATGTAATTGAGGAGATTGTTGGGGATATAAGCGATGAATTTGATGATGAAAATATCACTTACTCGCAGCTTGATGACAAGAATTATCTGTTCGAAGGAAAAATAAACCTGAAGGATTTCTACCGAATCATTGATGTTGATGAAGAAGTCTTTGACCAAAGAAAAGGCGAAGCGGAAACCTTGGCCGGATTCATTCTTGAGGTCTTGGGGAATTTTCCGAAAAAGGGTCAGAAAATAACTTTCGACAGATACCGTTTTACTGTGGAGAGCACCGACAAAAAGAGAATTAAACAAATAAAAGTAACGATAGAGGAATGATGCGGATATTACATGGAATCGGAATTGCGGCAATCGCACTCGCAATGAGCAGTTGTAAAGATGATGCAGTGCCGAAACCGGCGGCGTATCTTCGACTGGAGTACGATAGCGCGCAGTATGCGTCGTTCTCAAATAGATGTCCTTATGGCTTTGATATGAATGATTCGGCGGTCATAACCGAAAAAAAGGACTGTAGTTTTACCATCGATTATCCAAAGATGAAGGCGACTGTGTATTTGACCTACAAGCCAGTTCAGGATAATATCAATGTACTGCTTCGCGATGCGCAAAAATTGACGTACGAACACGTTATCAAAGCCGACGATATCATTGAGCAACCTTATGTTAACCCGGATAAAAAGGTGTACGGAATGTTCTATCGCGTAGGTGGCAATGCGGCGACTAATACGCAGTTTTATGTAACTGATTCAACAAACCATTTCGTCGCCGGATCGGTTTATTTTTATGCCAAACCTAATTTTGACTCGATCATGCCTGCCGCCGATTATATCACTAACGACATGCGTATTTTGATGGAAACGCTTCGATGGAAATAAAAAAAGGAACCACAGTGCGAGGTTCCTTTTAGCTTTTTAATGTACGATTATTTATGTTGTGCACGCTTTTTTTGCAGCGCAACAAGCTGGTTTCCCGTCGGCTTTGGTTTCAGTCGCGGCATCTTGCTGATCCTTATCGCTCTTTTTCTTCTTCTTCTTTTTATCTTTCTTCACCGGATCGGTTGGGTAAGCCATCGCTTGATCACGCGACGATTGTACATCCGAAACTTTATAGGTTTTTCCGTCGGCGGCAGCCTCAACCGCTTTTACAACGTCTTCGGCTGTCAATTTGGTTGCATCAAATTTTACCTTTCCCATCTTGGTGTCAAAATCGACAGAAACTCTTTGCACGCCTTCCATCCCAGCTAATTTTTTCTCAATTGTTTTAGCGCAACCTACAGAACAACTCATTCCTTCGATGCTAAAACTCGTTGTCTCCGGCTGCAGCGCAGCTGTTTCATTTGTGATCGTGGTAGTGTCATTCGAAGATTCTTTACAACCGGTGAACAGAAGCCCGGTAAGTGCTAAGGCCAATAATGGTTTGGTGAATTTCATTGTCTTGGTAATTATAGTTGAACGTAAATAGTTTATTTCGAAACGCTTACAAAAATAGTAAAATACGATGTCTTATATCACAAAAATAGCAGAATTTTGCCGTTTAAATTTTGCTATGCAAACTGGAAATATAAAATGGCTGTACCTGGTAGTACTGGCGTTGGTGTGGGGGAGTTCGTTCATATTGATAAAGCTGGGACTGATCGGATTGTCGCCGTATCAGTTAGGATCACTGCGAATAGTATTTGCCGCCTTGTTTCTGCTTGCAATAGGGTTTCGTACTTTGCCGAAAATACCCCTGTATAAATGGAGGTATATTGCCGTTACGGCACTTTTTGGCACCTTTGTTCCTGCTTATTTGTTTTCTGTTGCGCAGACTGAAATTGATAGCTCAGTCAGTTCAATCTTAAATTCACTTACGCCTTTAAACACTTTGGTGCTGGGGCTTTTATTCTTTGGCATTTCGTTTCAGCGGCGCCAGTTGTTAGGCGTGTTGATAGGCATGTTTGGCAGCGCATTACTGATATTTAACGGC